>NZ_JBFRPB010000030.1:0-80223 GCF_041471785.1 Vibrio sp. 10N.261.51.C6
TTTTACTTTAATTGGTATAAATCATAGTGTTTCGCACGTCAGTCGAATAACTTACACAAAAGATTTTCCCGCAGCCCACAGCTCTTAGCTCAGGTTTTCCCCAAAACCAACTCATGATTAGGACTACATCATTTCTGATTCCAGCTTTGAGGTGACTCGAGCATGATTTCAAACGTATATAGCTTTAAGTTTAGCATTCAGATACTCGAGCCATACGCGCTGTAGATGTTTCCTTTATTAAGTGAGCGGCTCTCAGTATTAGTTAACAGCCTTTCGGCTACGAAATCTGACTTCTGCTCTATCTGTGAATCTATAGGATACGTGTAATTAGGGCTCTATCATGGAGGCTTCTCTTAAGAACGCTAGAGCTCATAATGAGTCGACTTAATGTCTCTTGTTATGCATTGAGCTTAAAACCACTCTCGATGGTATTGAGCGACTCGTTCTAAGTACTTCAAAGGGTGAAAGTAGGCTAGATTCAGCTTAAAGGTGAGAGTCGCTAAGTATGTTCCCAAGTGGTGCCTGAGGGGTATATAAGCTAAGAAATAGAGCATCCCTCGTATTCGTGAAGTGACGTTTATCACCCTGCGGATTTAGATTCTTTGGTTCTAGGTGCTGGTATATTAGGGGTTACCACTCTGTCTTCGATTTTGATGTGTTTGTTGACTCGATATTAATCAGTCGTGTTGACCGTTTTGCTCTGAGCATATTGATTTCTTGCTGGTTAGTTCAAGCTATGTTTTGGTTATTGCGACTAAGATGAAGCTAGAAGGTCACTACTGTTTGCTTAGTAGAAATAAAAATCCCCCAAATCATCGGCGGATAGTTTTGTGATTCTTTTCAGAATTAGATAAAGCCTTAAACCTAATGGGTCGAATTATGAAATTGAGTTTTAACTTTGAAGATGCGAGCCAGATCTTTGTGGGATCTTTTGCCTTGGCCGTGCCGATTTCTTTTTCTGAAGAGGCTTGGAAGTTAGGGGAGACTTTACCTACCGCTAATCTATTGCTGCTATTTTTACTGTCTGCGGTGTTCTTAGGCTTCTATACGTATGAGAGTGTCTTTCAAAAAGATGTTGTTGCTCGGTTGCCGGTGTTTATTTTCAGAATAGTGATTGCTTATGTTATGACGGCATTGGTCGTTGCTTTGGTACTGACTTGCCTGGACAAATTACCTCTATTGAGTGATCCCGTCGTATCGATCAAAAGAGTGATTGTTATTTCAATGCCAGCCTCTATGGGCGCTATTGTAGTGGATAGTTTTGATAAAGAGTAATCTGTGTATCAATTTGGATTGAAGTGTCTTACAGAGCTTTTCAGCGCTTACTTGATTCGTTATTTAGCTTTCTTACCTCCAAACTTAGTATTGATTTTTTCAACCGATCTCCTAGTCAATAAAATGAGTAGCAACGTACTGTGACTGACTCTTACGTGAATGTGTCGTTTGTTGTTGGGAGATTTTGAAGAGCATCAAGTAGCGAAGATTTGTAGCTTTGGAAGGATATAAAAACGGTTGGTTTCTGAATTGAATATGGTATTTGAAAGGTGAGGGTAGTTGTATTAATAAGTTAGGATCTTTAGATGCAAAAAAGCCGCATCAATGATGCGGCTTCTTTTAATTGGCTCCCCTTGCAAGACTTGAACTTGCGACATACGGATTAACAGTCCGCCGTTCTACCAACTGAACTAAAGGGGAATTGATTGTTTAGTCTCTAATCAAGAGAATGGTGCCGACTACCGGAATCGAACTGGTGACCTACTGATTACAAGTCAGTTGCTCTACCTACTGAGCTAAGTCGGCATCATGAATCAAAAAGCTTATGCTTGATGATTAACTTGGCTCCCCTTGCAAGACTTGAACTTGCGACATACGGATTAACAGTCCGCCGTTCTACCAACTGAACTAAAGGGGAATTATTCTTAAAGCTTTAAAGAAATGGTGCCGACTACCGGAGTCGAACTGGTGACCTACTGATTACAAGTCAGTTGCTCTACCTACTGAGCTAAGTCGGCACATAATATTTCTTTGTGCTTTACTGTTGTTGTCTAAGACACCAACAAATAAATTGTGGTGCCCGGAGGCGGAATCGAACCACCGACACGAGGATTTTCAATCCTCTGCTCTACCGACTGAGCTATCCGGGCGACGAGGTGTATTAAACGTGTTTTCGCGTTCTGGGTCAACATTAAATTGCAAAAAAAGTATCGTTTGATGTTTTTCTATACTTAGTGGGTTGTTTTTGCTCATTTGGGGTGAAAAACCTAGGTCTAGCATGCCCTAAAAGATAGTAAAACTACGGTTAACTACACTGAATGGGCGCCGAAATAAAAAAAGCACGTATGAAAACGTGCTTTTTTATTTGAAAATTTTCTAGGGAGTTTAGTGTTTTACTTCAAACCTATTAACCCAAGCTTCTAATTCGTTGGAAAGAGAGGCAAGAGTTTGGGTGCTGTTATGACTTTCTGTTACGACATTGCTCAGTTGGTCACCGCTCTCTTCGATCATATTGATACGCTTCGATATATCATCGCTCACCTGAGTCTGCTCAGCGGCCGCTGTTGCGATTTGATGACTCATTGATGAAATGGACTCTAATGCGACAACAATCTGTTGTAGTGCTTCAGAGGCGTTTTGAGACTCTGTTACGGTGCTTTCACTGGTCGCGGCACACACTTCCATGGTTTGAATTGCGTTGCGAGATCCCTCTTGAAGGTTATTAATCATTAATTGGATTTCTTTTGTGCTCGATTGTGTTCTGCCTGCAAGGTTACGAACCTCATCTGCTACAACAGCAAATCCACGACCTTGTTCGCCAGCTCGAGCTGCTTCAATGGCTGCATTTAGTGCCAATAGGTTAGTTTGCTCCGCTATATCACCAATCACATCTAATACTTTTGTAATGTTGTTTACATCGTTATCTAGGTTAGCGACAGCTTCGCTTGCTGTGCCTAGTTGGCCTGCTAAGCCTTGAATGTTATCTACTGTGTTGTGAATGAGTTGTTGGGTATGCTGGCTCTGTTTGTCGGCCTCGTCGGTGTTGCGCGCGGTATCGCTAGCTGAAGCAGCTACGTTATTGGCTGAAGAGGCCATCTCGGTCATTGCTGTCGCGATCATCTCTGTTGATTGCTGTTGGGTGTCTGTCAGTTGACCAATTGACCCAGCGCGATCTTCTACGCGCTGCAGTTCGCCTCTTAATGCCAGCATTGAAGCGTCAAGGTTTGATACTAGCTCAGCCAATGACTTACTCATTTGTTGTACGGCGTGATAGATACTGCCGTCAATTGCCTGAGTTTCGAAAGAGGTTTGAATTCGACCTTGTGCTACGGCTTGTACTGCTTCTCGTACGTCTTTAGGTTCGCCGCCAAGAAGCGCTAGCATGCGTTTAATGGATACAATTAGGCTCGCCAGAATAAGACCAGCAATCACGACACAAAGGAATAGCTGCCATTGAGCAGTAGACCAAAAACGAGCGTTAACTTCATTGAACCCGATACCAGTGCCGACAACCCAACCCCAATGTGGCGTTTTCTCTGCAATAGACAGTTTTTCTTCAATCGTTCCATCTGGCAGTTTTTGTGTCCAGGTGTACTCAATGATCTCGCCAGTACGATTACCAAGTACTCTTTGGATTAGCTGTCCAACACTATTGCCGTCGCCATCTTTAAAGTCGTTAAAACTGGTTCCGTGCAGTTGAGGATCTAATGGTGTCGCGATAAACGTCATGTTCTCATCGGCTACGTAAACATATTCAGTATCTTTATAGATGTTGTTGCGTAGAAGGCGAGTAGCTAGTTGCTTGGCTTGCTCTTCTTCTAGTGTGCCATCAATAGCCATTTTTTCGACTTCAGTAAGAATGCTGTATGCGCTCTTAAACAGCTCTGTTACGCGAGCTTTGTTGTCCATGTTGCTAGCAACTCTTAAGGTCCATAAGCCTGTAGCCGTCAGTGCTAGCAGGGCGATCAAGATGATGCCCGATAATAAGTAAGCTTGCGTTTTTAGTTTCATATTTCCCCGCGCAGCGATTCAATAATTAGTATTAGGTATAATTCATCGAATCTTAATCTAAGTGGTGTAAGGCAGATATTAGAAAGACATCAAAGTATGATAGGGATTAAATTTTCGAAGAAAAAAAAGTAACAGGACTTGGTTCTATTTGTTTTAATGTGAATATTAGCGGGTCATGAACTTTATAAGGCGTTGGTTCTGTTGTAGTGGATATGCTTTATAGAACTTAGAATCAACTGCTGTAGTAAGAGTACTAAAAGGAGATAACTCAATTTATCGAGACTGATTAAGAGTTAGTGAGGAGCTGATGTGCATATTGAATAGAGTTTGTTTTTGTTCAAACGAAAAAAAGCCAAGTCTTTCGACTTGGCTTTCTTGAATGTGGCTCCCCTTGCAAGACTTGAACTTGCGACATACGGATTAACAGTCCGCCGTTCTACCAACTGAACTAAAGGGGAATTATTTGTGTCAACATCAGGTCTATAAAGACCATTATTTGTTAAGCACCAAATAATGGTGCCTCGAGGCGGAATCGAACCACCGACACGCGGATTTTCAATCCGCTGCTCTACCGACTGAGCTATCGAGGCAAAAGAATGGTGCCGACTACCGGAGTCGAACTGGTGACCTACTGATTACAAGTCAGTTGCTCTACCTACTGAGCTAAGTCGGCACACTAAATTCTTTATGCTTTTGTCCGTGTTGTTACTCCCTGTTAAAGAGTGTTGACACCAACAAATCAAATTGTGGTGCCCGGAGGCGGAATCGAACCACCGACACGAGGATTTTCAATCCTCTGCTCTACCGACTGAGCTATCCGGGCAACGGAGCGCTATTAAACGGATTTTCTGCATAACCGTCAACTCCTTTTTTGAAAATAACTAAAAAAACCGTTCGTTCGTTGTTTTTTTATTCAAAAGTGAGGGTTATGTTTTACCTTGGTTAAATTCTTTTTTGAATTGCGTTACTTTTTCGAGGTATCGGCGCGACTCTTTATTTGGATGCTTCTTGGTAAGCGCCCAGTAGGCTTGGCTCGGTTGCAGCGAGTTTAAGTCTTGCATTGCTCGCTTTCTGTCCTTACTGAAGGTATTGAGTACGCCACCAGTACCGCCGTTATAGGCTGAAATCATACTGTATTCAAGCGTTAATGGGTTTTTTACGTCTTTCAAATAACGATTTTTAAGGATGTAAAAGTATGCGGTGCCAGCATCAATGTTGTTTTCTGGATTGAATAAGTACTCAGGGCTTGGTTCACCAGGTTTCTTTTTGACGTGTTCAAATACATCTCGACCAGCGGTTTTAGGTACCACCTGCATAAGACCATAAGCATTAGCCCAGCTTACGGCGTACGGGTTGAAGCTACTCTCTGTCTTGATGATAGCGTAGATTAAATCTTCAGGGATGTCATAACGCTGAGACGCTCGTCGAACGATGTCGGCATATTGATAACTACGCTGGCTAGCGTGGTCGGCCACCATTGGGATTTCAACGTAGTAGGCTTTTTTAAAGTCGACTTCTTTGGTTTTTAGGTTATTCGCGATCAGGTAATCCGCAAACTGGTTCGCTCGCCAAGTCCATTGAATGGGCTTTTTTTCTTGGTCTACGACCTGATTATAGAGGAAAGGTTTGCCTTCTAGCTTGATGCTTTTAGAAGAGAATAGATCGACATGCGCCGGATCATCTGGCGTCAAAAGGGTCGTCATGATCGCATTTTTGAGGTGTTTTTTCGGTTCGGTAGAGGAAACCGTTTCCACCGTTATCAGGCCTTGGCTAAAATTCACTTCTGAACGACTTAAGTAATTATCTATGTATTTCACATAGTTACTCTTACCTGCTATCTTGATTTCACTGCTACCCCAACGTTTTTGAATGTTGCCTGAAAAGCTATCTATTAATGAATCTAGCGCCCCGGTATCTTTTTCAAATTGTCCGGGTAGCTCAGCTAAATTCTTCACAAACCGGTTGGTTGGCTCGTAATTGACATCATAAATGCTTTCGACAAATTCACGGCTGCAGCCAGTTAATAACATGGCTGTTAGGAAGTAACTTAGCTTTTTCATAGTTCCTCATACAAAAATGACATCGCAGCGTTAACCATGATGTCATTAAAAATTGCTTAAATAAATGTCTTATTCGCTTGGTGGAGTATAGCCATCAATTACGACATCTTTACCTTCAAAAAGGAAGTTAACCATCTCAGTTTCAAGAAGTTTACGATGCTCAGGATCCATCATGTTTAGCTTCTTTTCATTGATAAGCATAGTTTGCTTGCTTTGCCATTGTCCCCAAGCTTCTTTAGACACGTTGTCAAAGATACGCTTACCTAAGTCACCTGGGTAAAGTTGAAAATCTAGGCCTTCAGCATCTTTTTGAAGGCGAGCACAAAATACAGTGCGGCTCATAGTGGTTCCTCTTATCGCGTTCGTTGATTCAAACGTCGTCGTTCAGTTCAAAGGGTAGGCTCTCAATAAGCTGCTTTACAGGAGCGGCTAGGCCAATTTCTTCCGGTTTTGATAAGTTATACCAGAGACCTTTAGTCCCTTCCATTATCAAATCTGGTTGTTTATCTAATTTTACTAATACAGGTGTGATATCTAAATGGTAGTGGCTGAAAGTATGTCGAAACGCAATCATGGTCTTGATCGAATCGGTTTCACTATCTTTGATCGAACGAAGATCTAATTGATGTTCGATCTCTGCGTTTTCATTTTGAGGGAAACAGAACAGTCCGCCCCAGATACCAGATTGAGGGCGCTGTTCGAGCCACACTTGGTTGTCGTGATACAGAATCACAAACCATGTGTCTTTTACTGGCTTTTCTTTCTTAGGCTTTTTGCCAGGGAAGTCCAGCTGTCTATCGAGCTTCTTGGCCTCACACATGCTTTCAATCGGGCACAAGGTGCACTTAGGCTTGCTACGGGTACAAACCATGGCACCCATGTCCATCATTGCTTGGTTGTACTTATCGACATCTTTGTTCGGAGTATGTGCTTCGGCGTGTTCCCAAAGCTGGTTTTCGACTTTCTTTTGCCCCGGCCAACCTTCAACGGCAAAACTTCTCGCAAGCGTTCGTTTTACATTGCCATCAAGAATCGCATGAGGAAGTTTATGAACCGATGATAAGACGGCTGCTGCTGTTGAGCGACCAATCCCCGGTAGCGCGTTCATCTCTTCGATAGACAGCGGAAATTCACCACCATATTGCTCAGCAACGATCTTGGCTGCTTTATGTAGATTGCGAGCTCGTGCGTAATAACCAAGCCCTGTCCATAAGTGGAGTACCTCATCTTGTTCGGCGTTCGCTAGGTCGATAACCGTTGGAAAGCGTTCTAAGAAGCGTTGGTAGTATGGAATCACCGTAGCAACCTGAGTCTGCTGAAGCATGATTTCAGATAGCCAAACGGTGTAGGCGGTTTTGTTTTGTTGCCAAGGCAATTCTTTACGCCCGTAGGCGTCATACCACTTTAATATGGCGGTTGCGAAAGGAGTCACGACATGCTCTATGCTTTGCTATTATTAGAAGCGAAATTGCACCACACTTAACGTTGGATGTAAAACAGACAAATTGTGTGGGAATTTATCCACGGAAAGACTTGCACCGGAGGCAATTCTTTGGATAATCCCCGCTTTGATTAATCAATGTGCAGGCAAAAATCAATGAGTGAAGTGACCACTAACGAATATACTGAAGACGGCAAACTGGTTCGTAAGATCCGTAGCTTTGTTCGCCGCGAAGGCCGCTTAACAAAAGGCCAAGAGAACGCGATGAATGAATGTTGGCCAACAATGGGTATCGACTACAACCCAGAGCTTCTTAACTGGAAAGAAGTATTTGGCAACGATAACCCGGTTGTACTAGAGATTGGCTTCGGTATGGGTGCATCACTGGTTGAAATGGCAAAGAACGCACCTGAGAAAAACTTCTTAGGTATTGAAGTTCATAGCCCGGGTGTTGGTGCGTGTTTAGGTACAGCTCGCGATGCTGGCGTAACTAACCTGCGTGTAATGTGTCACGATGCTGTAGAAGTATTTGAACACATGATCCCAGATAGCAGCCTGCATACTCTGCAACTGTTCTTCCCTGACCCATGGCACAAAGCTCGTCACCATAAACGTCGTATCGTTAAGGCTGAGTTTGCAGAGATGGTTCGCGGCAAGCTTCAACTTGATACTGGTGTTTTCCACATGGCAACAGACTGGGAAAACTACGCAGAACATATGATTGAAGTGATGAACGTAGCTCCAGGCTTCGAAAACATCGCTGAAGATGGTGATTACATCCCTCGTCCGGATGAGCGCCCGCTAACTAAGTTTGAAGCGCGTGGCCACCGTTTAGGTCATGGTGTTTGGGACATTAAGTTCAAGCGTACTAAGTAACTTCGAATCAAATTAAGTGAAGGGTAATCCGACTTAGGGTTTAACCCCTACACTTTATGGGATTGATTAAAGCCAACATTATTGTAATGTTGGCTTTTTTGTCCTTAGGCTTTTATTTCAGTAAAGGCTTAACGACAGAAAGTAATACCAATCACAGTAAGTAAGTGATCAGAAATAGCGTAGGAAAAAGGCTTGAGAACAAGGCAGCATTTTTCGATAAGTAGTTACTCTACAATCAAAAATTCTAACGCAGTTATCGAGCATTTTAACAAGCTAGAGTGAGCAGTTATTTACTACGATTGGTATATGTTACACCCCTACAAAAATAACAATATAGAAGTAAGCGCACATGAAACCAACTCAAGCTATTTTGGCCGAGATCTTAGACGAAGTTCGTCCTTTAATTGGACAGGGAAAGGTCGCTGATTATATCCCTGCACTGGCTCGCGTATCGAACCAGAAACTGGCGATCGCGGTATACACCAATGAAGGTGAGGTGATTAAAGCAGGCGATGCTGAAGAAGCATTTTCTGTGCAATCTATTTCTAAAGCCTTGAGCCTGACGCTAGCTATGGTGCTATATAAGCCTGAAGAGATTTGGCAAAGAGTAGGCAAAGAGCCTTCTGGTCAAGCCTTTAACTCGATGATTCAGCTTGAGATGGAGTATGGTATTCCCCGCAACCCGTTCATCAATGCGGGGGCAATTGTCGTTGCAGACCTACTACAAAGCCGCTTGTCTGCGCCTAGGCACCGCTTGTTAGAGTTTGTGCGTCAGTTATCGGGTGATACTCATATTGTGTATGACAAGGTGGTAGCGGCTTCAGAAATGATGCACAGCGATCGTAATGCTGCCATTGCTTATTTGATGCGTTCATTTGGTAATTTTGAGAATGATGTTATCCCAGTTCTGAATAACTACTTCCACGCTTGTGCGCTTAAAATGACGTGTGTGGATTTGGCAAAAACCTTTAGCTATTTAGCAAACAAAGGCGTGTCGGTTCAAACCAAGAAAGAGATCATCACGCCAGTTCAAACCAAGCAGTTGAATGCTTTGCTTGCGACGTGTGGCTTGTACGATGGGGCTGGTGAGTTTGCCTACCGTGTTGGTATGCCAGGAAAATCGGGCGTTGGTGGCGGTATTATTGCTATCGTTCCTGGCGAAATGACGATTGCGGTGTGGTCTCCAGAGCTTGATCCTTCTGGCAACTCGCTCGCAGGTACTAAGGCTCTAGAGTTGCTTTCAGAGCGAATTGGTCGTTCTATTTTCTAAGAGAAAGATTCGAGCACGGACGTTGTCCTATAGAACGCTTCGCTCCGAGAGAGGGCTATAAAACAAAAAGGGTTGACCCTAAAGCCAACCCTTACGCAATGCTTCTCGAATCTCGAATCTCGAATCTCGAATCTCGAATCTCGAATCTCGAATCTCGAACTACTCGTCTTCTTCTGCCATAAAGGCTTCTAACAGATCATTGAGAAACAGCTTTCCTTTTTCAGTGATCTGCCAGTGAGTGTCGGTTTCCTTCAAGTAGCCTAGCTCTTTTGCCCATTCAATCGTTTTTTGAATCGAGTCAAAACCAAGCCCTGTCGTATCAATGAAATCCTGCTTTGGACATGCTTCCATTAACCTAAAGCGGTTCATGAAAAACTCAAAAGGGCGGTCTTCATTCGGCACTTCAAATTCATCTGATAGATAAGGTTTTACCATGTTTTGGTACGCAGCTAGATAGCCTCTAGGGTGCTTAACCTTAGTGGTACGAACAATGCGTCCATCTGTAAAGCTCAGCTTGCCATGAGAGCCACAGCCAATACCTAGATAGTCACCAAAGCGCCAGTAGTTGAGGTTATGTTGGCACTGATATCCCGGCTTGCTGTAGCCTGAAATTTCGTACTGCACATACCCTGCGTCTGCGAGCTTCTTATGGCCTAGGTCGAAGATATCCCAAAGGTCATCATCATCAGGCAGCGTTGGTGTTTTGTAATAGAACATGGTGTTAGGTTCTATTGTTAGCTGATACCAAGATAAGTGCGGAGGGTCGAGTTCTATCGCTTTATCCAAATCAGCCAACGCTTGTTCAATACTCTGATCGGGTAAGCCGTGCATTAAGTCTAAGTTGAAACTATTCAATCCAATCTTATGCGCTAAATGAGCGGCATTTACCGCTTCATCTTGACCATGAATACGCCCAAGTCTTTCCAGTTTCTCTTGCTCAAAACTTTGCACACCCACCGAGATTCGAGTAATGCCTGCCTTTTGGTAACCTGCAAAACGCTCAGCTTCGATAGTTCCCGGGTTGGCTTCCATGGTGATTTCTATTTCAGGTTTGAACGGGATGCGCTGTTCAATGCCTTGTAACAATCGGCCAATTCCTTCAGGAGAAAACAGGCTTGGGGTACCGCCACCAATAAAGATCGAATGCAGTGGGCGAGGCATACCATTGAGCTGATATTTTTCGATATCAGTATCGAGATCCTCAAGCAGTGCATCGATGTACTCTTTTTCAGGGATCTCGGCTTTCAGAGCGTGAGAGTTAAAATCACAATACGGACACTTTTGTACACACCATGGGATGTGTACATAGAGGCTAAGTGCGGGTGGTATTAGCGCTGCATTGTGCATTACAGAGCTTGCTCCTTGAGAGTCTTGAATAGTGACGCAAGCGCTTTACCACGGTGTGATAGTTGCTTCTTACGCGAAGATTCAAGCTCTGCTGAGGCGCAGTTATCTTCTGGTACAAAGAACACAGGATCGTAGCCAAAGCCATTCTCACCGTGTTCTTCAGTAAGAATACGACCTTCCCATTTACCGTGACACACTAGAGGTGTTGGATCATTCTCGTGACGCATTAGCACCAACACACAGTGGAAACGCGCAGTACGCTTTTCAGTTTCGACACCTTGCATCGCATCTAATAGTTTTTTGATGTTCTGCTTATCGGTTGCCCCTTCACCTGAGTAACGCGCTGAATAGATACCTGGCGCACCATTTAAGTAATCAACCTCTAAACCTGAGTCGTCAGCAATGGCTGGCAGCCCTGTTTCTTTCGCTGCGTGGCGAGCTTTGATGATGGCATTTTCAATGAAAGTCGTTCCTGTTTCAGCGACTTCTGAAACGTTAAATTCACTTTGCGCGACAACGTCAAAACCAAACTCAGACAGAATACCTGCCATCTCGCGAACTTTACCTTGGTTGCCTGTTGCTAAAACAATCTTACTCATGGGAATGTAGCTCTAAATAAGTTAATAAATGAAAAGTAAGGTTTGAGCTTACTCTTCTATATAGAATTTCTGTGTGAAACGCAGTGGACCAGTGCCTTTTAGGCCTGCGTTAACATCGATATCAAAAGTGATGTTTTCTTCATGTGTTACAGGGAACTCAGCTAGGTAATAAATCGCATCACCTTCCTTTATCTCGCGGAAGTTAAGTGTGCGAGTATTGCCCACAAGGTTCTTGGCTGTTCCCGTGATTTTAGCGGTTGTTGCTGGTTTGCCAAGGGAAGCTTTGTCTAGCACGCTGATGTTCAGAATCGCTGAGTAGCCATTTCGCTTAAGTTTATATTGCTTAGCGACTTGAGCAGTTAAAAATGTTGAGTTAAAAGCTGA
This sequence comes from Vibrio sp. 10N.261.51.C6, assembly GCF_041471785.1. Lineage (NCBI taxonomy): Bacteria > Pseudomonadati > Pseudomonadota > Gammaproteobacteria > Vibrionales > Vibrionaceae > Vibrio > Vibrio sp. 10N.261.51.C6. Next base: position 11,983 of record NZ_JBFRPB010000030.1, read on the forward strand.
GTAGTGAACCTCGACATCCTTAATGTTTTTAAATTGTCCTGCTGAGCTTGGTAGGGCAACAAGAGCGGTAAGTAGTGCTGTAATCCATAGACGCATAATGACTCCAATAAATAGCAAAAAGCCATCATAGGATGGCTTTGACTTCACTGGGGATTTGGCTTGGCGAGCATATTCGAACTTGTTTGTGCCGGCCGAGCTCTCCCTTTTCAATTTTAATTTGCCTTTTAGCGACCTTAAATTGTTTCGCAAGGTATTTCGCTAAGTGGGCATTGGCTTTGCCATCTACCGGGGGAGCGGTGATGGCAATTTTGAGTTCCTCACCATGCAAGCCAACAATTTTGTCTCGGCTTGCTTTGGGTTGGATATAGAGTCTAAGAAGAATATCGTCTCCCTCGACCCAAACCGCTTTTGGCATCGTCAAAGTACCTGATGTTCGTACTTGAATTATAGCTGATACCAAATAGGACCAATCATGTCACCCATTAGGAAGTTCGCAAACTGAAGAACAATGAACAGAACCAGAACGCTTAAGTCGAAGCCACCCATATCCGGTAGGATACGGCGGATAGGCATTAGCATTGGCTCAGTCAGTTGATGGAACACATACTCGATTGGGCTGCGACCTTGACTAACCCAGCTAAGGATTGCACGGATTAGTAGTACCCAGAAAATCAAACCACCCGCCGCTTTAATCAGAGATAGTCCGCCAAAGATTAGGAAGCTGATGTCGAACACAGCCGCGCCGCCAGAGATAATTAAGTTGAGAGCGACGAACTTGAGTACACATAGCACATAAGCGAAAACAACCGTTGCCAGATCTAGGCTGCCGATTGATGGAATAACTCGGCGTAGTGGAGCAACCACTGGTTGTGTCGCTTTTACGATGAATTGTGAGAACGGATTGTAGAAATCTGCTCGTGATGCTTGTAGCCAGATACGCAAGATCACAACCATGATGTAAAGATCAAAAACGGTCGAGATCAGAAAGCTCATCGAGTTCATATTGTTTCCTTTTTCGGATTTACTTGCCGCTTAGATATCACATGAGCGACAAAATGCTTAAAACAGTTTTTCCATCTCTTCAGCTCGAGCGACCGCCGCTTGCATGGCTTTGGCTACGATGTCTGATAGTTGATGTTCATTGAACGTGCGCAATGCTTCTGCAGTTGTTCCGCCTTTTGAAGTCACTTGTTCACGCAGTGTCGATAATTCAGTATTTGGATTCGCTACCACCATCTCTGCCGCGCCTAATGCAGACTGCTGCACTAATTTACGAGCGGTTTCTTGGTCGAAGCCTTGGTTGATTGCCTCAACTTGCATCGCTTCCATAAACAGGAAGAAGTAAGCTGGAGCACTCCCCGCCGCCGCAATGATGTTGTTGATACCAGATTCTTGTTCAACCCAGCTCACTTCACCTACAGCTTGCATCAGCTGAGATGCAAAGTCTTTATCATTTTGGCTAACGGTTGAATCGGCATAAAGACCGCTCATTCCTTTACCTAGCAGTGATGGCGTGTTTGGCATCACACGAACAAGGTTCAGTTGGCAGTTTAACATCTCATTGAGTCGATTCGCATTAATACCCGCAGCAATGGAGATAACCAGTTTGTTGCTAAAGTCGATGCTTTGTAAGGGTTTACATACATCAGCCATCATCTGTGGTTTCACGGATAACACAACAACGTCTGCTTTTTCAGCTGCGGCAATATTATCGCTGGTGGTATTGATGCCGTATTCTTGTTCTAACGGCAGCCTTCTGGTTTCTGAAGGTGCTGTCGCAGTAATCTTTTGCGCTGGGTAACCACTCGCCACTAAGCCCGCTACAATCGAGCGAACCATATTTCCCGCCCCAATAAAGGCGATGTTCTTATGTACCATATATAAAATCCTGAGCGTGTCGCTGCGCGGATAAGGCGAAGCGGTATCAATACTTGTACTTGTCGTTACTTACTACGGCTATTTCGCGTAATCACGAGCGCCGAAAATAGCTGTTCCAATACGAACCATTGTGCTGCCAGCCTCAACTGCTGCATCCATATCACCACTCATCCCCATCGAAAGGGTATCAATGTCTGAATACTTCGCGGCTAGCTTGTCTTTAAGCTCTGCCAGTTGAGAAAATGCATTAAGCTGAGATTGATAGTCAGATACGTTTGCAGGAATCGACATCAATCCTCTTAAGGTGAGGTTGGGGAGCGATGAAATCAACTCCGCGAGTGCAAAAACTGTCTCTTCTGAGGTTCCAGATTTGGACTCTTCACCACTGGTGTTTACCTGAATCAACACTTGCAAAGGTGGAAGTTCGCTTGGTCGTTGATCATTAAGCCTTTGTGCGATCTTATCGCGATCGACGGAATGCACCCATTGAAAGCTTTCCGCGATTGGGCGGGTTTTATTGGATTGAATTGGACCAATAAAATGCCACTCTAAATTTAGGTTAGAATGTTGTTCTGAAAAGTGTTTTACTTTATCTACACCTTCTTGAACATAGTTTTCACCAAAGGCAACTTGGCCTCCGAGTGCGGCTTCTAGAATCGCATCAATAGGTTTAGTTTTGCTGACGGCTAAAAGTTGCACGGACTCTGGAGCTCGTCCGCACTTTTGCTCAGCACTACGAATCTGTGAGGTGATTTGTTCGATATTTTGTTGAATACTACTCATAGCTGACTTTACTTAAGGGAAAATAAATGGATATCACTGAGTTACTAGATTTTAGTGTAAAGCATAACGCGTCAGATCTACATCTTTCTGCGGGTGTATCTCCAATGGTACGTATAGATGGTGAAGTAAGGAAGCTTGGAATCCCAGCTTTGAGTCATGCTGATGTGCATCGTTTGGTTTTTGAGATCATGAGCGATTCACAACGCGGCGAGTTTGAAGAAAAACTGGAAGTCGACTTCTCTTTTGAATTACCCAATGTTGGTCGCTTTCGTGTTAATGCGTTTAACCAAGCCCGTGGCTGCTCAGCTGTCTTTCGAACTATCCCTGTCGAAATCCCGACTTTAGATCAGTTAGGTGCACCTGAGATCTTCGAAAGGATTGCTAACTACGAAAAAGGGTTAGTGCTCGTCACTGGTCCAACTGGCTCTGGTAAATCAACGACTCTTGCGGCGATGGTTGATTACGTAAATCGCAACCACAATAAGCATATTCTGACGATTGAAGACCCGATTGAATTCGTTCACACCAATAATAAATGCCTAGTCAACCAGCGTGAAGTTCACCGTGATACCCACAGTTTTAAAGCGGCACTGCGCAGTGCCTTACGTGAAGACCCAGACGTGATTCTGGTTGGTGAACTTCGTGACCAAGAGACGATTAGCTTAGCGTTAACCGCAGCAGAAACGGGTCACTTGGTCTTTGGTACTCTGCACACCAGTTCTGCGGCTAAAACGATCGACCGTATTATCGATGTGTTCCCAGGTAGCGATAAAGATATGGTTCGTTCGATGTTGTCTGAATCACTGCGCTCGGTGATAGCCCAGAAGCTGCTAAAGCGTGTTGGTGGTGGTCGTGTGGCGTGTCATGAAATCATGATGGCAACACCTGCGATCAGAAACTTGATTCGTGAAGATAAGGTTGCGCAGATGTACTCGATCATTCAAACGGGCGCAGCGCACGGCATGCAGACCATGGAACAAAATGCGAAGCAGCTGATGGCGCAGGGCTTGGTTGATTCGGAAGAGGTCGAGAAAAAGATCGAAATTGAAACCTCAATGTTTTAATCAAGGTGGACACAATGGAATTGAATCAAATCCTTGAGGGAATGCTTTCTCAAAAGGCATCGGATCTTTATATCACGGTTGATGCGCCAATCCTTTTTCGTGTGGATGGTGAATTACGCCCCCAAGGAGAGAAGCTGAATGCGGCTCAAGTTGCTCAATTACTTGATGCGATGATGGAACAAGACCGACGTGATGAATATCAGCAAACGCGTGAGGCTAATTTTGCGATTGTGCGTGACTTTGGTCGTTTTCGTGTCAGTGCATTCTTTCAGCGAGAGCTACCTGGAGCGGTCATTCGACGTATCGAGACTAACATCCCAACCTTTGAGCAACTAAAGCTTCCTGATGTACTACAGGACCTATCAATAGCTAAGCGCGGACTTGTGCTGGTGGTTGGTGCGACAGGCTCTGGTAAATCGACCTCAATGGCTGCAATGACAGGCTATCGCAACACCAATCGCTCGGGACATATCTTGACGGTTGAAGACCCTATTGAATTTGTGCACGAACATAAAAAGTGCATCGTGACGCAGCGTGAGGTCGGGCTCGACACCGAGAGTTACGAAGTCGCGCTTAAGAACTCGCTACGCCAAGCACCAGACATGATCTTGATTGGCGAAATCCGTAGCCGTGAGACCATGGAATACGCGATGACCTTTGCTGAAACGGGTCACTTGTGTATGGCAACCTTGCACGCCAATAACGCTAACCAAGCGCTAGAGCGTATTCTTCATTTGGTGCCGAAAGAGCAGAAAGAACAGTTCTTGTTTGACCTATCGATGAACCTGCGTGGTGTCGTCGCTCAGCAACTCATTCGCGACAAGAATGGCAGCGGGCGTCATGGTGTATTCGAGATTCTGCTGAATAGCCCTCGTGTTTCTGACTTGATTCGTCGTGGTGAACTACACGAACTGAAAGCAACCATGGCTAAATCGAAAGAGATAGGTATGCAGACCTTTGACCAAGCTTTGTATGATTTAGTGATAGCAGGCAAGATCAGCGAAGAGGATGCGTTCCACAGTGCCGATTCTGCTAATGACTTGCGCTTAATGCTCAAAACTAGACGTGGTGATGACGACTACGGAACTGGGGCGTTGGCTGGTGTGAAGATAGATATGGGGTGATAAAAAACGCCTGATTTGATTCTAGGTTAAAATCAGGCGTTCATCATATTCATCGTTCGACTGCGTCTGTATTATCAACGCTTCTTGTTCTTAGGCTCGCTGATTACGTCTGCGTCAGTCGAAGTATGATTCATATAACCTGCATTATTGGAGCTTGTCGAACTGCATGCTGATATTGCTAGAGCTACGAAGATTGCTAGAAAAATTTTCATGTGAACTCCCACTTACCTAATAATGAATTGCTTCGACATTACGCCGTAATATCATTATAGGATCACAAAGGAGTTTAATCTTTGAGCTCTTAATTTTCGTTATGAATATTGTGCTTCAAACCAGCTCTCTAAAATGACGACTGCAGACTGGTTATCGACATTACCTTTACTTAGTGCTTTGTAGCCGCCCATTTCAAAAAGGTCGGCCCTTGCTTCTGTCGTAGAAAGTCTTTCATCATGCAGTTCAACATCGACACCAAAGCGCCCTTTTAGGCGATTGGCAAACTTCTTCGCCCTTGGTGTAATCGCGGCTAGATCTTTACCATGAAGATCGGTAGGAAGACCAACCACGATAAGATTCGGCTGCCACTCCTTAATTTGCTTTTCGATATCGTCCCAATTTGGGATGCCATCTTTGGCTTTAAAAGCTTTTAGAGGGCTTGCGGTGCCCGTGATTTCTTGTCCTATCGCACTACCGATACTTTTTGTACCGTAGTCAAATGCCATAATTGTTCGTGACATGGGGTTTCCAAATTTATCTGTGTTTGAGAGTGTCTGTTTATTTTACTTAGTTGATTTGAGCTAGGCGTGACCAGCGTCTGCTGAAAGCTGAGCTGCATTAATGCCTAACATCTGTACAGCGACTTTCCAGCGGTCAGAAATCGGTGTATCGAAGATGACCTTCGGATCGGCTTCAACGGTTAACCATGAGTTCTCGGTCAGTTCTGTTTCCAGTTGTCCCGGTTCCCATCCTGCATACCCAAGTGCGACTAAATAATTCATCGGCTCATCTTCTGTGCCCAACACCATCAAGATATCTTTTGAGGTTGTCACTGAGATTTGATCCGTCATGCTGATACTGGATTGATAGTTGCCTTTAGGTTTGTGCAAAATAAACCCACGGTCTTCTGCGACCGGTCCACCATTCAATACAGGCTTATCAAGACTTGCTTGGTTGGGTTTTGGCTGATCAGAATCAACCTCAACTTGCTTAAGCATGCTACCGACAGTGACATCAATAGGGGCGTTGATCATCAAACCCATCGCGCCTTCGTCATTGTGCTCACAAAGGTAAATCACCGAATTTTGAAAGTATGGGTCTTTCATTCCGGGCATAGCAACCAGAAAGTGGTTCGTTAAATTCATAGAGCCTCCTGCCAGTGTGTTCCCAGTAAAGGAAAAAGAGCGGCGTAAAGCCGCTCATTGTTCTTTGCCTAGATATTTCTGTGTTTTCGAATAGCTAAGGCTTTCTTTAGTTTAGGCTATTTAGCGTTAACGCGACGCTCAATTGCATCCATTAATTTACCTGTAACTGAAATATCAAAAGCGGCTTCAATTTCACGGATACAAGTAGGGCTAGTCACGTTAATTTCAGTCAGCTTGTCGCCGATAACATCAAGCCCAACAAAGATTAAGCCTTTCTCTTTCAGTGCTGGAGCAACTGCTCTTGCGATAGCCCAGTCTGTTTCACTTAGAGGACGAGCTTCACCTGTACCGCCAGCAGCAAGGTTACCTCGAGTTTCCCCTTTTGCAGGAATACGCGCTAGACAGTAAGGCATTGGCTCACCGTCAACCACAAGAATACGCTTATCACCATTGCTGATGTCTGGAACAAAAGTTTGTGCCATTGCGTAGTTCTGACCGTGGTTGGTCAAGGTTTCAATAATAACTGATACGTTTGGATCGCCTTCTTTCACACGGAAGATAGACGCGCCGCCCATGCCATCAAGTGGTTTTAGAATCACGTCGCCGTGTTCTTCTCGGAACGCTTTAATTTTTTCAGCTTTACGAGTCACGATGGTGGTCGGTGTCAGTTCAGGGAACCATGCCGTGAACAACTTCTCGTTACAGTCACGTAGGCTTTGTGGTTTGTTGACGATCAGTGCGCCGTTCTCTTCAGCACGCTCAAGAATGTAAGTTGCGTAGATGTACTCAGTATCAAACGGAGGATCTTTACGCATTAGTACCGCATCTAAATCGGATAGCGCGATAGTCTGTTCTGATTTGAACTCGTACCAACCGTTTGGATCTTCTTTTAGTTCAACAACCTTAGTGTCAGCAATGGCTACGCCTTGATCTAAATGTAGATCATCCATTTCCATGTAATGGATTTCGTAACCACGACGCTGAGCTTCAAGCATCATGGCAAAGCTAGAGTCTTTTTTGATGTTAATGGATGAAATTGGATCCATTACGATGCCAAGTTTGATCATTTTTTTCTCCTAGCCTAGATCGCCAAAACGGACTTGTAAGGCAGTAATTGCGGTTAGAGCTGCTGTTTCGGTACGAAGTACACGTGGGCCGAGTAGCGTCTCTTCAAATTTGTATTGTTCTGTCATGCCGATTTCTTCAGCCGACAAGCCACCTTCAGGGCCGATCAATAGGCGTACCTTACTGATAGGTTCTGGAAGGGTATTAATTGAGTATTTTGCACGAGGATGTAAGTTCAGCTTTAATGCTTCACTCGGTTCACTACACCACTCTTCAAGTTGCATGATAGGGCGAATCACTGGAACTGTATTTCGACCGCACTGTTCACACGCTGCGATCGCAATTTTCTGCCACTGAGCAAGTTTTTTCTCGAAGCGTTTAGCATCTAGTTTAACGCCGCAGCGTTCTGAAATCAGAGGAGTAATGGTATTCACACCAAGCTCTACTGATTTTTGGATTGTGAACTCCATTTTGTCGCCACGTGAAATCACTTGCCCCAGATGTAAGTCTAATGGAGATTCACTGCTGCGCTCGATTCGCTCAGTAACATTAACCGTCACATTCTTCTTTGATACTTCAGCAATTGTCGCTGGAAATTCAGCACCACTGCCATCAAAAAGAAGCACTTCTTGACCTTCTTTCATACGAAGGACACGACCAACATGACCCGCGGCATCTTCGCCTAAAGCGAGTGAACCTAACTGATGAATGCGTTCTGGGTGATGGATACGAGGGATTCTCATGCTGGTAAACCTATAAATATGATCATTTGGGTATTTTGTCTCTGCCTAACATGGATGCTTTTAGTTGAAAAAACAAGGGTAGAGCAAGAGTTTCAGGGGCAATTCTGAAACTCTTGTTTGAGACGGCTAGGAATGTGGGTTACGCGAGTGGCGTTATTTACAAGCTGGATAAACAAATGGGTTGTGATTCCCTTGGATGGCATAGATACGCTCATCACGAGTACATTCCCACTTGTCGACAGGAAATTGCTTGTTCCACGCCATCATTAGGTTGGTTTGTTGCTTAGAGAGTTTGAAACCATACTCTTGGCTCATGTAAAGGTAAGTACGCGCGATAGAGCCTTTTGCTCTGTCTGGCGGCATAACTTTACGCTGCTTGAAGTTGACCTGCATTTCACACTGACCATAGCTTACTCCATCCATCCCATTCCACTGACTGAAATTGTAGTTGGAGCGATCACCGTTAACCTCGCCAATGGCCGGAGTTAGGTTGTGAAGGTCGGCTTCCATGGATTTGAATATTTTGTCATTGCGAGTGCAGTTCTTGCGCCCACCATCTTGCCAACACTGACGCTGGTGGCCAAATTGCCAAGCTGGAACCACGTGTTCCCACTCAATTCGACTCGCCCGCTTTTGTTGTTTTCGGACTTGATAGCCACAGCCATCAAGGTCGGGAATGCCTTTCTTTTTGTCCTTCCATGTAATGTCACAGCCGCAATAAAATGAAGTCGGATGGTCGAGGTAAATCTTCACCGCTTCTCTTTTTGCTTTGGAAAATGAGCTCGGTGGTGCGGCGAGAACGCTTTGGGTTACCAGTAGGCCAAATACTATTGTTAAGTAAAAAGATACAGGTAGGCCAAATGCTTTGAAGGTGAGTTTTTGCATAGAAAAAGACTGATAAAAGTATGATAAACATCAGTCTAGCACTCAAATGTTAGATCTCTCTATTAGATTTGTTCTACCGAGTAAATCAACCTGTCACTAGCTTAGTTGAGTTCCCGTGAAAGCTAAGGTTTGCTGGCACAATTGGCAGCGGTAGGTCGATTGATTCCGAAGTACTTTGTTGTGTCGTCTGATTGATAATGGGTAAGTGGTGCACTCACATCGATATTCAAAGGTTTTCCCTTGAACTGACGCGATTTCAAAGCTGTGAGTTGTTCTGGCTGGCACGTTGAATACTTTTTCCATCACGTATTTCCACTCGTTTCCGTGAGGCCTAACACGTCCGAAAACCTGATGCGTGATCAGGTGTGCGAGTTCATGTGGCACAACCTCGTTGATGAAGGCATCTTCATTTTCAGAAAATAGTACGTGGTTGAGCTTAATTTCGTTGAGCTGAAGGTAGGCCTTTCCCGCCGCTTTGCCTCTTAACTTGAAGGTGATAGTTGGGTGTGGAAATTCACGAGAGAAATGTTGATTTGCGATAGCTAGGCATTCGGCCAATTTCTTATTTGCTCGGTGTTGTTGCGGGGTGTAAGACAAACGTTGTTAACTCCAAATAAAAGGCCTCAGCGTTTAAACCAAGGCCTAATCATAACATTGCTTGTTGATCTAGCGATGCTTTACACGTGATGTTTTTTCTTAATGATCTCGTGATAAGCGTGCCATGTAGCATAGCCAAGTAGCGGCATGGTGACGATCATTCCGATGCCGTAGGTGGCAAAACCCACCAAAATACCGGCACAAATAATACTCGCCCAAACCACCATTGCAGGGATGTTCGATTTCACGGCATTAAAGCTAGTGAAAATCGCACTCATCACATCAACGCGTCTCTCCATCATTAACGGAATTGAAAATGCTGAGATGCTAAATATGAGGCTTGCGATAACAAAACCAATCACAGAACCCGTAATTAAGAAGGGAGCGAACTCAGCCAGTGGTGCGCCTTGCACTGAAGGGTAGAGCGCGTGCAATAATGCAGCGATACGCATCCAGAATATCATCGCAACCATCAATACGATCGCAAAGGCCCATTGGTGGGTGGAGTTGCGAGTGATGGCTTTCATCGAGTGCAGTAGGCTTGCGTTGTGGCCTTTTTCTCTTTCCCAAGCTGCGTCATACAAGCCCAGAGCAAGAAACGGCCCTATTAGCATGTACACGATCAGGCTTGGCATTACGACCAAGTGTGTTCCTTGCCATTGGACAAGCTGAACAATGGCGATTGCCGCTCCCATAAAGCACAAACCGTAGAATGCGCTGATTAATGGCATTCTTACTAAGTCATGCAGAGCAAGCGACAACCAATGAAAGGGTGCGGAAATACTGATTTGGTTACAAGGAATGGTGCGAGCGTAATCCTTATCGCTGACCTTGTGTTTTTTATCGTTCAGTTCGGATGGGTGCGCGGTACGAGGCATAGATCCCCCTAGTTAAATAACGTCCTAGTTATAATTCCATAAGGCTCATCGATGTGGCTTGTGTGAGAGTTATGGTGTTGAGCTAAATTGCTCTTTGTCATCCCAGTTTTTGTTCTAGCGTGCATTTAACGAGCGTTATCAGGCTGAATTAATTTAAGTTAAATGTGAGCTTGATCTCTTAGGAGTTACCTTAACTATTGTCAGTAGTGTTAGAAAACACAAATTATCAGCGGTTTTTTATACTAAGTGGTTAACGGTAAAGAAGGGCATTAGAGAAGAGAATGGCGAGTGAAAGTAAGGTAAGTACATAAAAATAAAGCCCTTACTAAGAAGTAAGGGCTTTAAAGAAACAAATCGCAGTGGCTAAATTATTTTAGGCCAGCGAAGTCCGCAAGGATTGCTGCTTTGTCAGTCGCTTCCCAAGGGAACTCTTCACGACCGAAGTGGCCGTATGCAGCAGTCTGCTTGTAGATAGGCTGAAGAAGGTTCAACATCTCTTGAAGACCGTATGGACGTAGGTCGAAGTTTTGACGAACTGCTTCAATGATAATTTCGTGAGCTACTTTTTCAGTACCAAACGTTTCAACCATGATAGATGTTGGATCAGCAACACCGATAGCGTAAGACAGTTGAATCTCACAACGGTCAGCCATGCCAGCAGCAACGATGTTTTTCGCAACGTAACGAGCCGCGTAAGCTGCAGAACGGTCAACTTTTGATGGATCTTTACCAGAGAATGCACCGCCACCGTGACGAGCTGCGCCGCCGTAGGTATCAACGATGATCTTACGACCTGTTAGACCACAGTCACCCATTGGGCCACCGATTACGAAACGGCCTGTTGGGTTGATGAAGAAGTTAGTGTCTTTGTTGATCCACTCAGCAGGAAGTACTGGTTTGATGATCTCTTCCATTACTGCTTCACGTAGATCCGGTGTTGTTACTGAATCGCAGTGTTGAGTCGAAAGAACAACAGCGTCGATACCAACGATTTTACCTTGGTCGTATTGGAACGTAACTTGAGATTTCGCATCAGGGCGAAGGAAGTCAAGTTTACCGCTCTTACGTACTTCAGCTTGCTTCTTAACAAGAAGGTGAGAGTAAGTAATTGGAGCCGGCATTAGGATTGGTGTTTCGTTAGTCGCGTAACCAAACATGATGCCTTGGTCGCCTGCGCCTTGCTCTTTAGGGTCTTCTTTATCAACACCTTGGTTGATGTCTGGAGACTGCTTACCAATTGTGTTTAGAACAGCACAAGAGTCAGCGTCAAAGCCCATATCAGAATGAACGTAACCAATTTCACGTACTGTTTCACGAGTGATTTCTTCGATATCAACCCATGCAGACGTTGTTACTTCACCGCCAACCATAACCATGCCGGTTTTAACGTAAGTCTCACAAGCAACACGTGCTTTTGGATCTTGTTCCAAGATGGCATCAAGAACAGCATCAGAGATTTGGTCTGCAATTTTATCTGGATGGCCTTCTGAAACAGATTCAGAAGTGAATAGGTGCTTAGCCATGAGAGCTCCACTTTTAGTTTTTGGTGTAAATAGTTTATGGCGTCGCAAGCTAGGAAGCGCGCCATTAAATACAGTATATTTTGTAGGTGTTTCTACATCTAGACGGCTATTCTAAATTCCAGCGGTCGAATTACAAGCTCTTTTTTATGATATGTCATAACTAATCGTTTGCGTATCGATTGAGATAAGCCACTGCCAAGTGATGTAAATGTTCGAAAATTGCGAAAAATGACAGTTAAAATGCCAGTAAAACGTTTGCAGTCGCAATAGTCGTTTGAGAGAATACCCGCGCTAATAAAAATGAAAACTTTAGCAATTATCTCTTTTTTAAATCGCTTATGTACTCAGGAGCAGACATGCCTTCTCGTAAAGATCTAGCCAATGCAATCCGCGCACTTAGCATGGACGGTGTTCAACAAGCAAATTCAGGCCACCCAGGCGCACCTATGGGTATGGCTGACATCGCTGAAGTTCTTTGGCGTGGCCACTTGAACCACAACCCAGCAAACCCAGAGTGGGCTGACCGCGACCGTTTTATCTTGTCTAACGGCCATGGTTCAATGTTGATTTACTCTCTGCTTCACCTTGCAGGTTACGAGCTTTCAATTGAAGACCTGAAAAACTTCCGTCAACTGCACTCTAAGACTCCAGGTCACCCAGAGTACGGTTACGCTCCTGGTATCGAGACAACGACTGGTCCTCTAGGTCAAGGCATCACTAACGCTGTTGGTATGGCAATGGCTGAGAAAGCGCTTGCTGCCCAGTTCAACAAAGAAGGCCACGACATCGTAGACCACTACACTTATGCATTCATGGGTGATGGCTGTCTGATGGAAGGTATCTCTCACGAAGCATGTTCACTAGCTGGTACGCTTGGTCTTGGTAAGCTAGTTGCTTTCTGGGATGATAATGGTATCTCTATCGATGGTGAAGTTGAAGGTTGGTTCTCTGACGATACACCTAAGCGTTTTGAAGCTTACGGCTGGCATGTAATCCCAGCGGTAGATGGTCACGACTCTGACGCTATCAATGCAGCAATTGAAGCGGCTAAAGCGGACCCTCGTCCAACACTTATCTGTACTAAAACTATCATCGGTTTTGGTTCTCCAAACAAGGCAGGTACGCACGACTGTCACGGTGCCCCACTAGGCGCTGATGAAATTACAGCAACTAAAGCAGCACTTGGTTGGGAACACGGTCCTTTCGAAATCCCAGCAGATATCGCAGCTGAGTGGAATGCGAAAGAAGCGGGCGCAGCAAAAGAAGCGGCGTGGAATGCTAAGTTTGACGCATACGCAGCGGCTTACCCAGAGCTAGCAGCAGAATTCAAACGTCGTACTAACGGTGAACTTCCAGCTGAGTGGGAAGAGAAAGCAAACGCAATCATTGCTGATCTTCAAGCTAACCCTGCAAACATTGCTTCACGTAAAGCATCTCAAAATGCTCTAGAAGCGTTTGGTCAAATGCTTCCAGAATTCATGGGCGGCTCTGCTGACCTAGCGCCTTCCAACCTAACTATGTGGTCTGGCTCTAAGTCTCTTGAAGCAACTGACTTCTCTGGTAACTACATCCACTACGGTGTACGTGAATTCGGTATGACGGCTATCATGAACGGCATCGCTCTGCACGGTGGTTTCGTACCATACGGCGCAACGTTCCTAATGTTCATGGAATACGCGCGTAACGCAATGCGTATGGCTGCTCTGATGAAAGTTCAGAACATCCAAGTTTACACGCACGACTCTATCGGCTTAGGCGAAGATGGTCCTACTCACCAACCGGTTGAACAGATCGCTTCTCTACGTCTAACGCCAAACATGAGCACATGGCGCCCATGTGACCAAGTTGAGTCTGCTGTTGCTTGGAAACTGGCTATTGAGCGTAAAGATGGTCCTTCATCTTTAATCTTCTCTCGTCAAAACCTTGCACAACAAGATCGTAATGCTGAGCAAGTAGCTAACATCGCTAAGGGTGGTTACATCCTGAAAGATTGTGAAGGCAAGCCTGAGCTAATCATCATTGCAACAGGTTCTGAAGTTGAGCTTGCTGTTGAAGCTGCTGCACAGTTAACCGCTGAAGGTAAAGCAGTACGCGTAGTATCTATGCCTGCAACTGACGCGTTCGACAAGCAAGATGCTGAATACCGTGAGTCTGTACTTCCATCTGACGTTACTGCTCGTATCGCAGTAGAAGCTGGCATCGCTGACTTCTGGTACAAGTACGTTGGTTTCGGTGGCAAGATCATCGGTATGACAACGTTCGGCGAATCTGCACCAGCAGGCGAGCTATTCAAGATGTTCGGTTTCACTACTGAAAACGTAGTAAACACCGCGAAAGAGCTTCTTGCTTAATCATTGATTGCTAGCTTAGTGCTAACAATGAAATGAATAAAAAAACCGAGCGCTGAGCTCGGTTTTTTGTCTCTGGGATTTGTTTCTCCTAGACTCATCTCTATAAGCAACAGATCAATCTGTCATGAACAAGCTGAGTTATTCAAGTAATGCCTTTTGGGTAGGATTCAGTTATCATCTGTTGCACGAAATTTTGGTTAGATGTACGGAACTATGCTAAAAGTCGCGATAAATGGATTTGGACGAATAGGGCGTAATGTATTGCGCGCTGTCTATGAAAGTGGCAAAAGCCAACAAATCAAAGTAGTAGCGGTCAATGAGCTTGCTCAGCCTGACGCTATGGCTCACCTATTGCAGTACGACACCAGTCACGGCCGCTTCGGTAAGAAAATCTCTAACGATCAAGAGCACATTTATGTCCATCATGGCATTGGTGCTGAAGACAAGGGTGAGTTTGATACCATTCGTATCTTACATCTTGCTGATATTGAGCTGTTGCCTTGGCGTGACCTTGAGGTGGATATCGTTCTCGATTGTACCGGTGTTTATGGTTGCCGAGATGACGGCCTCGCGCACATTGCTGCAGGGGCGAAAAAGGTACTGTTTTCTCACCCCGGTGCCAATGACCTCGATAACACCATTATCTATGGTGTGAACCACGATACCATCGAAGCGGACCACCAAATCGTTTCCAATGGTTCGTGCACCACCAACTGTATTGTCCCTATCATTAAGGTTCTTGATGACGCCTTTGGTATCGAGTCCGGTACGATTACGACTATTCACTCTTCAATGAATGATCAACAAGTTATCGATGCGTACCACAGCGATTTGCGTCGTACTCGAGCAGCAAGCCAATCGATCATTCCTGTCGATACCAAGTTGCATAAAGGTATTGAAAGAATCTTCCCGAAATTTTCCAACAAATTTGAAGCTATATCTGTGCGTGTGCCGACGGTAAACGTAACAGCGATGGATTTAAGTGTCACAATTAATGCAAATGTGAAAGTTAATGACGTAAATCAAACCATTGTTAATGCATCCCAGTGTACATTACACAATATAGTTGACTATACTGAAGCGCCGCTCGTTTCCATCGACTTTAATCACGATCCCCATAGCGCAATCGTTGATGGTTCACAAACGCGAGTGAGCAACGGCCACTTAGTTAAAATGCTAGTGTGGTGTGATAATGAATGGGGCTTTGCGAACCGAATGCTGGATACGGTTCTTGCAATGCAAGCTTCTGAAGGCAAGAAGTAAGACCTAGAAGCAAATGTGCGGATTATTTATTTTTTAGCTTGAAATAAATACTAAGAGTCCACATATTATTAGTAGTGAAAGAATTACCAGTTGAATAATTTATAGGCTTAGCAGGGTTGCTGAGTTTCCAAAACTTTATTTTTATTTAAATTTGAGAGGACAAATCATGTCTGTGATCAAGATGACTGACCTGGAACTTGCAGGTAAACGCGTATTTATCCGTGCTGACCTAAACGTACCAGTAAAAGACGGTAAAGTAACTTCAGATGCACGTATCCTAGCATCTCTACCAACTATCAAGCTTTGCCTAGAAGCTGGTGCAAAAGTAATGGTTACTTCTCACCTTGGTCGTCCTACTGAAGGCGAATACAACGAAGAGTTCTCTCTAGCTCCTGTAGTTAACTACCTAAACGACGCACTAGATTGCGAAGTTAAACTAGCTAAAGATTACCTAAACGGCCTAGAGCTAAACGCTGGTGAGCTAGTTGTTCTTGAAAACGTTCGTTTCAACGAAGGTGAGAAGAAGAACGAAGAAGCACTTTCTAAGCAGTACGCTGCGCTATGTGACATCTTCGTGATGGACGCATTCGGTACAGCTCACCGTGCACAAGCATCTACTCACGGTGTTGGTACTCACGCTCCTGTAGCATGTGCTGGTCCTCTTCTTGCTGCTGAGCTTGAAGCTCTTGGCAAAGCAATGGACAACCCAGAGCGTCCGCTAGTTGCTATCGTTGGTGGTTCTAAAGTATCGACTAAGCTAACAGTTCTTGAGTCTCTATCTAAAATCGCTGACCAGCTTGTTGTTGGTGGTGGTATCGCGAACACATTCATCGCTGCTGAAGGCCACAACGTAGGTAAGTCTCTATACGAAGCTGACCTAGTTGAAACGGCTCAAAAGCTAATGAAAGAGTGTGCTATCCCAGTAGCAACTGACGTTGCATGTGCTAAAGCATTCGACGAAAACGCAGAAGCTGAAATCAAGCACGTTTCTGAAGTTCAAGACGACGACATGATCTTCGACCTTGGTCCAGATTCAACTGCGGCACTAGCTGAAATCATCGGCAACGCGAAAACAATCCTTTGGAACGGCCCTGTAGGCGTATTCGAATTCAAGAACTTCGAAGCGGGTACAGCTGGTATCTCTAAAGCAATCGCTGAGTCTGCAGGTTTCTCTGTAGCAGGTGGTGGTGACACGCTAGCAGCTATCGATAAGTTCGGTATCAAAGCTGACGTTTCTTACATCTCTACTGGCGGTGGCGCTTTCCTTGAATTCGTTGAAGGTAAAGTACTTCCTGCAGTAGCAATGCTTGAAGAGCGTGCTAAAGCATAATTGATTTAGAAAGGCGAGATGTGAATCTCGCCTTTTAACGTTTGCTGCATATCACACTTTTTTGCTAGAATGGCATAAGTTGTGAGCAAACGATTGCAAGTTTTTAAACTTAAGTTTTTTAATCTTAAAACGATAGAATAAATAGGACTATTTCCATGTCTAAGATCTTCGATTTTGTAAAACCTGGTGTGATTTCTGGCGATGACGTACAGAAAGTATTTGAAGTAGCAAAAGAAAACAAATTTGCTCTTCCTGCTGTAAACGTTGTTGGTACTGACTCTGTAAACGCAGTACTAGAAGCAGCTGCTAAAGTTAAAGCTCCAGTAGTTGTTCAGTTCTCTAACGGCGGCGCTGCATTCTTCGCAGGTAAAGGCGTTAAACTTGAAGGTCAAGGCGCACAAGTTCTTGGCGCTGTAGCTGGTGCAAAATACGTACACGCTGTAGCTGAAGCTTACGGTGTTCCAGTTATCCTGCACACTGACCACGCTGCTAAGAAACTTCTTCCATGGATCGACGGTCTACTAGACGCTGGTGAAGAGTTCTTCGCACAAACTGGTAAGCCTCTATTCTCTTCTCACATGCTAGACCTTTCTGAAGAGTCTCTAGAAGAGAACATCGAAACATGTGCTAAGTACCTAGAGCGCATGGCTAAAATGAACATGACAATCGAGATCGAACTTGGTTGTACTGGTGGTGAAGAAGACGGCGTTGATAACTCTGATATGGACGCATCTGAGCTTTACACTTCTCCAGAAGACGTAGCATACGCTTACGAGAAACTAATGGCTGTTAGCCCACGTTTCACTATCGCTGCATCTTTCGGTAACGTACACGGTGTTTACCAAGCTGGTAACGTTGTACTTACTCCAACTATCCTACGTGACTCTCAAGCATACTGTGCAGAGAAGTTCGGTATCGCACCTAACGCTCTAAACTTCGTATTCCACGGTGGTTCTGGTTCTTCTGAAGCAGAAATCCAAGAGTCTATCGGCTACGGTGTTATCAAAATGAACATCGATACTGATACACAGTGGGCAACTTGGGACGGTATCCGTCAGTACTCTGCTGACAACTTCGATTTCCTACAAGGTCAAATCGGCAACCCAACTGGCGAAGCTGCTCCAAACAAGAAGTACTACGATCCACGCGTATGGCTACGTGCTGGTCAAGCTTCAATGGTTGCTCGTCTAGAGAAAGCATTTGCTGACCTTAACGCTGTAGACGTACTATAATTCTTTGAATTAAGTACTCTTTAAGTTTTAAAAACCCGCTCATTGAGCGGGTTTTTTTATATCTGATAAAAACTTGTACTAAATATGTGAAAAACCTAGCGTGCGGTGAATAAATTTCGTAGTCTTTTAGTTATCGGTATTTGTGTTTATCGGTAAGTTTTAATAATTCAAAAGCTTACATAAATATGACTTTGCAATCTGTCAAAGATAGGATATCGTGCCGAAAAACTGAACTTGGTTCAGTTTATAAAAAGGACTTGGCTTTAATTTACTTTTAACACAATGACTTAACGGTAATTACACTGTTTATTATATTGCAGAGTAAATGAGGCTTAAGGCAGTTTAGCCCAAAGCATATTATATAGAGGATGCACATTATGGCTGATAGTTCGACAGCGATTGAGACTCCACTTGTGGATGGTTTGTCTCAAGCAGAGCAGTGGTTAACAAATAATTCAGATTTATTTATCCAATATGGCGTAAATATCATTTCAGCACTGATAATTCTATTTATTGGTAACCTTATTGTTAAAGCAGTAGCGAATAGCGTGTCTAAGGTTCTTCAGAAGAAGAAAATGGACCGAGCAGTTGTGGAGTTCGTCCATGGTTTAGTTCGTTACTTGTTGTTTGTGATTGTTTTAATTGCTGCACTTGGTCGTTTAGGTGTTCAAACGGCATCTGTAGTTGCTGTTATTGGTGCGGCTGGTTTAGCCGTTGGTCTTGCACTACAAGGCTCACTATCTAACTTTGCTGCTGGTGTACTTATCGTTGCATTCCGTCCATTTAAGTCTGGTGACTATGTGGAAATTGGTGGTGTGGCAGGTTCAGTTGATTCTATTCAAATCTTCCAAACGGTTCTAACAACGCCAGACAACAAAATGGTTGTAGTACCTAACGGTAGCGTTATCGGCAGCCCAATCACAAACTATTCTCGTCATGCGACGCGCCGTATTGATCTAATGATTGGTGTTTCTTACAACGCTGATCTTCAGAAGACAAAAGCGCTACTGACTAAGATCTGTGAATCTGATGAGCGTGTACTGAAAGAACCTGGCGTTCAAGTTGGTGTTCATACGCTTGCTGATTCTTCAGTTAACTTCGTTGTTCGTCCATGGGTTAGCACTGCTGACTACTGGAATGTTTATTTCGACCTGATGCAAGCAATCAAAGAAGGCTTGGATAACGAGGGTATCGAAATTCCATTCCCGCAAATGGATGTACACATGAATAAAGTAGAAGCTTAATTCCTAGTTAGTTTTTATAACTATAAGCTTTTATAAGGAAAGGCGGATAACTTAGGTTATCCGCCTTTTTTGTTGGTTTCATGAAGCTAAATAGATTTACCAGTATTGCTCAATAAGTCCATCGGTAAGCACCGTTGCTATGGCGAACATCATGGTTGCGACTGCGATATCAATGCCTTTCTTAACCTTAGGTTTAGATAGCGTCGGGCCTAGTTTTGCAGCGCCTAATGACAAAGAATAGAACCAGACGAACGAAGCCAATATAGTCCCCATAGCAAATGCAATTCTGTCGTTGCCTTCAAATTGCCCACCAATGGATCCAAGAATTACCACGGTATCCAAATAGAGATGTGGGTTTAATACTGTCACTGCCAATGCCCCTAAAATAACGGTGCGCTTGCCACGCGCTAATATCTCACCTTTCGACTCATCACTGGTGCGCACTTTGAATGCACTGCGTAGTGAGAGCAAACCATACACAGTCAGAAAAGCGATGCCACCTAGTGTCACTGAGGTAAGCAGTAATTCATTTTGCGACAAGATCGCTCCGCCGCCAAAAATGCCTAATGAGATAAACAGAGTATCGAGCAGGCTACAAATCGTTGCTGTCGTTAAATGATGATTGCGTTTTATCCCTTGATTTAGGACGTACGCATTCTGAGCGCCAATAGGGATAATCATACTTGCCCCTAGACCAAAACCTTGTAATAAAACCCAAAAACTCATTTTAACCTCCACTTATTTAACGATATTTACGTGCTATATGGCGAAGATACTCTGACCCTTTAAATAAGTATAATTAATGATTTTAATCCATTATTAGAGTTGCTAATGTGGTGATGAGTTAGCTTAAAAAGGAAGCAAATTGATGCGCGGATTGGATTATAAATGGATTGAAGCACTGGATGCTGTAGTAAAACAACGTAGTTTCGAAAGGGCTGCTGAGCAGTTATATATCTCCCAGTCGGCGGTATCTCAACGCATCAAACAGCTGGAAAAGTGGTTGGCTCAGCCAGTCTTGGTGAGAGAAAGCCCGCCTAGGCCAACGCCTGCGGGTAAAAAACTACTGGGCTTATATCGCCGTGTTCGTTTGTTAGAGCACGAGCTTGTGCCTGAGTTGATGAATGAAGAGGGTAATCAACCACTATCGATATCCATAGCCACCAACGCTGATAGTTTGGCGACATGGTTGCTACCAGCTTTGTCGGATGTGATTAAGTCTCGCCAAGTCGAGTTGAACCTCGCGATTCATGGTGAGTCGAGAACCATTGAAAAGATTAAAAGTGGCGAGGTGGCCGGTGCAATCAGTTTGGAGTCTCAAGCGATTCCTGGCTGCAGTGCTGACTATCTCGGTAGGATGGATTATGTGTGCGTGGCTAGCCCTGACTTTCATCAGCGTTACTTTGCAGAGGGCGTAAACTACGCCACCTTAAGCAAAGCACCTGCGGTTTCCTATGATCAATACGATGATCTGCATAAGAAGTTTCTGCATGATCATTTTAACGTCCCGAGAGACAGTGTGATCAATCATACAGTCGGCAGTTCAGAAGCATTTGTGCGCTTGGCATTATCGGGTGTAGCCTATTGCTTGATCCCCCGATTACAGATTATCGATGAGCTCGAGTCTGGTGCTCTGATTGATATTACCCCTGGCTTTCTGCTCTCTTATCGCATCTATTGGCACCATTGGCAGCTTGAGAGCGGAGTATTAAAAGAGGTATCCCAAGCAATATTGAGTTTTGCTCACAATCACTTACCTCAGTAAACTGTTGGTTTTTTCAGCGTCAAAGTTCTGTTAGAAGTGTGTGCTCTGGATTGGCTAAACGATAAATTGCTCTATGATGAAAGGACATTTGTTTAGCATAGGTCATACCTAATGAAGCTTGTACCAAAGATGTTAGCAACGTCTCTTACTCTTACTGCGGCGTTGAGTGCTGTGAGTTTTCCATCATTGGCTGACTCTCCATCCTTTCCTCATATTTCAACGACAGGCTATGGTGAAGTGATCGCTACACCTGATATGGCGACATTCTCTGTGAGAGTCGTGGAATCGACGATGACTGCTGAACAGGCTAAAAATACCGTTGATAAAGTCGTGACAGGCTTTCTAAACAAGCTGCATCAAGCTGGTGTTGATGAGGCGAGTGTACACAGCTCTAACCTGTATTTATCTCCTCAATATCATTACCCGAAAGATGGCAAACCGGAACTGGTTGGCTACCGCGCCTCACGTAATGTGACCGTTCAAGTGACTGAGCTAGCTAATCTTAATGAGTACATGGATATTGCGATTGGAGAAGGCATTAATCAGATCGACAACATCCAACTGCAAGTTCGCGACCAAGCTAAGTATCAAGAGCAAGCGCGCTTAGAAGCCATTAAAGATGCGACATCAAAAGCTAAATCATTGGCGAGTGGTTTTGAGCGCGAGTTAGGTGATGTATGGCGCGTGGATTACAACGCCCAATCTTCTCAGCCAGTACTCATGCGTTCAATGGCGATGGATGCAAGAACAGAATCGAACTCTTATGAAGACTCAACGATCACCATTCGTGATCGCGTGAATGTGATCTACCAGATCGAAGAGTAATGACAGTGCTATAGAAGGTTTTGGATCATGACGACCTAATTACCTACGATAGGCCAAATGCTAAAAAGGCTCTCATAATGAGAGCCTTTTTTATGCATTTTGAGTGCGATGATTAGTGAAGAAGACGAGCACGGATTGTGCCTTCGATCTCTTTCAGTTTAAGCAGTGCTTCTTCAGAGCGATCGGCTTCTACATCGATAACGACATAACCCATATCAGCCGCAGTCTGTAGGTATTGACCCGCGATGTTGATCCCTTCCTCAGCGAAGATGGTGTTGATCTGAGTTAGGATGCCTGGGCGGTTTTCGTGAATGTGTAATAAACGAGACGTTCCAGTATGCAGTGGTAGTGATACCTCAGGGAAGTTAACACTTGATAGCGTAGAGCCGTTATCAGAGTATTTCGCTAGCTTACCAGCAACTTCAACACCAATGTTCTCTTGTGCTTCTTGAGTTGAACCACCCACGTGAGGCGTTAGGATCACGTTATCGAACTGCATTAATGGAGACTCAAACGGGTCTGCATTGGTTTTTGGTTCTGTTGGGAAAACATCAATAGCCGCACCTGCAAGGTGTCCAGACTCCAGAGCGCCACACAGAGCAGGAATATCGACTACCGTGCCACGAGCTGCGTTGATAAAGATAGAACCAGGCTTCATGCGCTCGAACTCTTCTTTACCCATCATGTCTTTTGTTTCGTTGGTTTCAGGGACGTGCAAAGAGATTACGTCACACTTGTTCAGTAATTCCGTCATGGTATGAACTTGCGTTGCGTTACCCAGAGACAGTTTGTTTTCAATGTCGTAGAAGTAAACACGCATGCCAAGGTTTTCAGCAATAATACCCAGTTGAGTACCGATGTGACCGTAGCCAATAATACCTAAACGCTTACCACGGGCTTCGTAAGAGTTGTCGGCACTCTTTTTCCAGATGCCACGGTGTGCAAGCGCGTTCTTTTCTGGAATGCCACGTAGTAGCAATAGAACCTGACCAAGAACGAGCTCAGCAACGCTTCGAGTGTTTGAGAACGGTGCGTTGAACACAGGGATACCGCGTTTTGCTGCTGCTTGAAGGTTGACTTGGTTAGTACCAATACAGAAACAACCGACGGCAACCAGCTTTTCAGCTGCATCAATAACTTCTTGGGAGATATTAGTGCGAGAACGAATACCAATGAAATGAGCATCTTTTACTGCTTCAAGAAGTTCATCTTCCGGTAGCGAGCCTTTGTGGTACTCAATGTTTGTGTAACCAGCGGCTTGCAGTACTTCTACAGAAGAAGGGTGAAGACCTTCTAGAAGTAGAATTTTAATTTTTTCTTTTTCCAGTGAAACTTTGGCCATTGTTCTCGTCCTTAAAATGGAAAGGTTGGGCAAATGCGGCGCACGTGCTACAAAATGGCTGAAAGGGGAACAAATTCACCACTTTGTTAGGAGACAAACGTTTTCCCTGTGCGTCTTCTGAACAATAAAGTAACAAAAAAAAAATGTTTTGGGTAAGAAAATTACGGAATAAGACATAATTTTACAGCAATAAAGCAAAAAAAACGGTGCCCTAGGGCACCGTATGTAATGAAGTAACAGAAAAACTCAATCTTCTATTATTTATTCTTCGATTTTTGCACCTTCAGGCGTGCCGGTGATAACCACATCAGCACCACGGTGAGCGAACAGACCAACCGTCACCACACCAGCTATACCATTGATGATATCTTCTAGTTGTTTCGGGTTTTCGATCGCCATGCCGTACACATCTAGGATCACGTTGCCGTTATCGGTTGTGCAGCCTTCGCGGTAAACTGGGTCACCACCAAGCTTAACCAACTCACGTGCCACGTATGAACGTGCCATTGGGATTACTTCAACAGGCAGTGGGAATTTACCCAACACATCAACTGCTTTAGTACCGTCAACAATACACACAAACTTATCAGAGATAGCCGCTACGATTTTTTCACGAGTCAAAGCAGCGCCGCCGCCTTTGATCATATCGCGAGTTGGGTTGATTTCATCTGCGCCATCAACATAGATGTCTAGCTTAGCGACATCGTTACACTCATACACTTTGATCTCTAGCTCTTCTAGTCGCTGCGTTGAAGCAACAGAGCTTGAAACCGCACCTTTGATTTTGTCTTTCATTGTGCCTAGTGCGTCGATGAAGTGATTTACTGTAGAGCCAGTACCTACACCTACAATGCTGCCTTCTTCAACATATTGAAGTGCTGCCCAGCCAGCTGCTTTTTTCATTTCATCTTGAGTCATGCCATTCTCCTGAATAAGGTCTTGCGCTTTGAATTGATCGTTTGCGTAATGATGAAGTTAACGTTTAGATATTGAGTTAACGTTTCTATATCGAGGTTAACGTTTGCGGCGCGATTATAGCGCTTTAATGGTTGTTTTCCCATTGCCAAGTTTTACTCGGAGTCACGATTTTAGGTAACGGAATGTCCCATTCTTCAATCGGTAGCGTATCAACATGTTGGCAATCATGAGCCAAACCAATAGGAGCTGCACCTTCGCCCGTCTCGAACCACTTTGCCAAGGTGCGATCGTAATATCCGCCGCCCATACCTAAACGATGGCCATGGGAGTCAAAGCCGACAAGGGGCGTAAGAATAAGGTCGAGTTGCTGACAAGGTTTAACCAGCATTTGATTGAGCTGAGGTTCGACAATACCGTACTTATTCAAGACCGTCGGTGTGGTTGGCGAGTAGTGTAAAAACAGCAGGTGCCCGGCAGAGAAGGGGTGCAATACTGGTAAATAAGTGTGCTTACCTTGCGCCCATAACCATTCGATTAAAGGCTGAGTATCGAGTTCGCCATCGATAGAGATATAGAGGGCAATATGCTGAGCAGACTGAATTTCATCAAGCTGCATGCACTGCTTAACTAAGTCGATACCGGATTGAGTTTGTTGGTCGCCAGATAAGGCATTGCGTTTGATACGGATCTGTTTGCGAAATTCGCTGCGTGTGAGCGTCTTCATAAGAAGGGATACCCCAAAGTGCCGTTGAGAATAGATGGCCCTTGAACCAGCGAGTTCAAGGCGGATCAGCAATGATTACCGTAGGCTTCTCGGTCGGGCCGAGCATGCTCAATAGCACTCAAGTACTAACCCTTAGGGATTGCTTATCGGCTCGGGGACGTGAATCCTCTGACAAACACTCCAGGGTAAATTTTGTGTACGCTATTGCTGTCCGTGCTTAACTTTACTGAGGACATCTGAAAGTGATGTCGTGAGCTGTTCCATTCGCTCGGTCAGTGCGTTTTGTTCATCATTTGCTTCAAACTTCTTGGTTTGTAATTCGTAGCAAATATTCAGAGCTGCGATAGTCAGCAGCTTCACTTCATTGGTTACCTTAGTACGTTCAGCCATCTCTTTCAATCGATTATCAAGATCGGCCGCCGCTGCAATCAATGACTCTTCTTGCCCTGGTGGACAATTCACTCGAGTCAGTTTTCCTAATATTTCAACGTCTACCGCTTGATTACTCATGATGGATGAACTCTTTAACGCGCTATTTTAAGGCTGTTGCCCTTCGCCATTTTTTGAGAAAGAAAAAGTGCAAGTACCGATGAGGAAGCAATCTCCTCTGAGGGAGAAACTATAGGTAAACCGCTATTAAGATTCAAGCTTTTCAGAGTGACTGTTTGTAAATGAGAGCTTGAGCACACAGTAATTCAGCAAATTGAACAATTGGTAGTCAGTCATCCTTCAATTG
This sequence comes from Vibrio sp. 10N.261.51.C6, assembly GCF_041471785.1. Classification (NCBI taxonomy): domain Bacteria; kingdom Pseudomonadati; phylum Pseudomonadota; class Gammaproteobacteria; order Vibrionales; family Vibrionaceae; genus Vibrio; species Vibrio sp. 10N.261.51.C6. The sequence continues at coordinate 37,611 of NZ_JBFRPB010000030.1, forward strand.
CTGGGGATCGATGCTTACCAGAATTGGGGTGAAGTGGTACGATTATACTATCGATATAAAGAATAACTGAGCGAGCTATCTGATGAGCGAAACTACTTTACCTGACTACCTAACGGTTGCGACTGAACTTCAATCGGCAAGTCTAGCCGTAACCCCTGCTGAGATGCACGGTTTATTAACGGGTATGTTAAGCGGAGGCTTAAGCCTTGCAGATAAAAGCTGGCAACCACTGATCTTCGATTACACCAATGAAGGCATGGGTTGGCCAGATCGCGCATTAACGCTAGCGGAAGCGACACTGAAAGTAACGACCAGTGAAATCACAGGTTCGGGTATGGAATTGTCTATGTTGCTGCCTGACGAAGACGCAAGCGCAAGCCTATTTGACTTGGCTGATGGTGTGTCTGATTGGATTAACCATTTCATTTCTGGTCTAGGCTTGGTTGGCGCTCAATTGAACAAAGCGTCTGACAGTACAAAAGAAGCATTAGCTGATCTAGAAGAGATGGCCAAGCTAGGCATTGACGAAGAAGATGATCTGGAAGAGCAAGCGCAGCTTCTAGAGCACGTTATTGAGCACGTAAAAGCGTGTGCACTAACGATTCATGCTGAATTTGGTGCTCGCCCATCTGAAGATGCGGCGCCTACCATTCATTAATTCGTTGGCCGGTTTGAGGTTATGATGGCTCAGTATGATGTTGTAATTGCTGGTGGCGCAATGGCAGGGGCAACCTTAGCCCTTGCTTTGAATCACCTAAGCCAAGGTTCACTGTCGATTGCGGTAGTGGAGCCTTATCAGGTTGATCATCAAGCTCACCCTGGGTTTGATTCTCGTTCGATTGCTTTGTCCTATGGCACGGTGCAGATCCTGGATTCTTTGCGCTTATGGCAATCTATCGCTCCGGTCGCGACCCCGATTAAAGATATCCATGTTTCGGATCGCGGGCATGCCGGAATGACAGGCATCTACAGTGAAGAGCTTGCTGTAGATGCGCTTGGCTACGTGGTCGAGTTAGCAGATGTGGGTCGAATCTATCAGCAGAAACTTGAATCAGAAGCGGCAATTACCATGCTTTGTCCTGAGTCTGTTAGTAAAGTTGAACGTGAAGAAGCGTTGACGACGATTGAACTGACAAGTGGGCAAACAGTAACCACTAAGTTACTGGTTGCTGCTGACGGTGCAATCTCAACCTGTTGCCAACAGCTCAATATCTCATTGAGTGAGCACGACTTTGAGCAAGTCGCTGTGATTGCCAATATTGTGGCGAGTGAACCTCACCAAGGTCGCGCATTTGAGCGTTTTACCCATCATGGGCCAGTTGCTCTATTACCGATGAGTGACAACCGTTTATCGCTGGTTTGGTGTTTAACACCAGAGCAAGCACAAAAAGTGATGACGCTAAACGACAATGAATTTCTTGAGCAATTGCAGAATGACTTTGGCTGGCGACTTGGCCGATTAGAGAAGGTCGGCAAGCGCGCGAGTTACCCTCTGATTCTTCGTCACCGACAGCAAAATATCTCTCATCGATTTGCCATTGTTGGTAATGCTGCTCAAACGCTTCACCCAATTGCGGGGCAAGGCTTTAACCTAGGCATCCGAGATGTGGCTTCCTTGGCAGAAGAGTTGTGTACCCAGTTAGATGATGTAGGTCGTTACCGTGGTCTTGTTAACTTTAGAAAGCGTAGAGAACAAGACCGAGACGCAACGATCACGTTGACTTCAAGCCTAGTTCACCTGTTCTCAAACGATTATATGACCGCTCGCATTGGGCGTAATCTTGGGTTAGCCGTAATAGATAACCTTCCACCACTTAAAGGTCCACTTTTGCGTCATACGCTTGGCCTAGTAGAAAGATAAGGTAATAAATAATGATGCAAAGTGTTGATATCGCGATTGTTGGTGGTGGCATGGTTGGCCTAGCGCTTGCTGCTGCCCTAAAAGACAGTGACCTAAGAATCGCTGTCATTGAAGGCAGAGCGCCTAGTGAAGGGCTGAGTGAGCTGCCTGATGTGCGTGTATCCGCGTTGAGTCGTTCTAGTGAAGTGATTCTTCGTAACCTAGGTGCATGGCAAGGTATCGAACAAAGACGCGCTGCACCGTATCAAGCGATGGAAGTGTGGGAACAAGACAGTTTCGCTCGTATTGAGTTTGACTCGACACGCTTGGCTCAGCCTAATCTTGGTCATATCGTTGAAAACCGTGTGATTCAATTAGCGCTGCTTGATCAGGTTAAGAAACAAGACAACGTCAGCCTGTATATGCCCGCAACGTGTAAAACGATGGCGATTGGTGAAAGTGAAGCTTGGTTAACATTGGACAATGGTCAAGCACTGACAGCTAAGTTAGTTGTTGGAGCAGACGGCGCAAACTCTTGGGTTCGTAAGCAGCAAGATATCCCATTAACACATTGGGATTACGGACACAGTGCGATTGTCGCGAACATCAAAACCACAGAGCCGCACCACAGCGTTGCTCGTCAAATCTTCACGCCTCAAGGCCCATTGGCATTCCTACCAATGCAACCAAGCAACATGAGCTCGATTGTTTGGTCTACGGAACCAAATCGTGCCGAGAACCTCGTATCAATGTCGGATGCTGAATTCAACAAGCAGTTAACAGCTGAGTTCGATGCAAAGCTGGGCTTATGTGAAGTGGTTGGTGACCGTTTTGCCTTCCCACTGCGCATGCGTTATGCGCGTGACTTTGCGGTAGAGCGTGTGGCTTTGGTTGGTGATGCTGCTCATACCATTCACCCATTAGCAGGGCAGGGCGTGAACCTTGGCCTATTAGACGCAGCAAGCCTAGCGCAAGAGCTGTTAAAGCTATGGTCTGCGGGTGAAGACATTGGCACCAAGCGTAATCTTCGCGGCTACGAGCGCTGGAGAAAAGCAGAGGCGGCGAAAATGATTGCTTCAATGCAGGGCTTTAAAGATCTGTTTGAAGGCGATAACCCAGCTAAGAAGCTGATTCGTGGCATTGGTATGAAGCTTGCGGGCCAATTACCGGGTGCGAAAGATGAGATCATGAAGCGCGCACTGGGTTTGTCTGGCAATCTTCCTGACTTAGCTAAGCGTCCAGTGACTCATCGATAATGACATAGTGTTCTGGTGGTATATCGAATCATCATTGATACGAAAATTGGTACGAAAAAAGGGTTGGCATAATGCCAACCCTTTTTGTTTTTAATTCTGTAGATAATCAGGTCATGCGTACGCGCAGCGCAGTTTCATGATTTCACTATTTATTTCTTTCACTGTTTGAAAGTGACGTTTTTCTGCTCGGTCTGGTAGCACTAGCTTACCGTTATCAAACTCAAATTTTCCTACGCCGTAAATGTAGATTCGTCCTTTGAAAAGTCGACTTACATGTTTAGCAATCATACTCGGTGTATAGCGCTTAAACAGTCTCATTCTTAATTATCCTTATATTTACCTAGCCTGCATATTATAGAAAAACTCCGAGATAATAATTGTGATAAGCATGGAGTTATATGCAGTAGCGTTGACGTTAATTAGATATTTGTGCTGTTCTAAGCACTTTCTTCAGTAAATATCTATTTTTACGTGAGCTCCTCCCCAAAATAATACTGAGTAGTGAACTGCCGTGAACTTTTCTGTTCAGTATTAAGCAGTGATAATGTTACAAGTATAAGAATAGGCGGGATTTTTTTGTTTGTGTAATCAAATTGTAAATTTCGGACAAAAAAAAGCCCGTCTAAAACGGGCGAATAGTCACAGATGCATTACACAAAAGTGGATACTGATGTTACTCAGTGGATTCACTTGCACTGATTTGCTTAATAGCTAGTCAGTAAATTTACAATAACGCAAATTTAACTTTGTGACTACTTATGCTTTTATTTTGAGTAACTATTTATTAATGGTGTGTTCTTCTTATGACGAGGTTCACACTAAAAATGTACTCAATGAAATATTAAAATGAAGTTTGCGAAGCATGATCTAAACGATCATCGACTGATGTCCGCGACGGTCGGTGCACATAGCGCCATAAGATCATTGAGATCCAGCGCAACGCCAGCCATTCGGTCGCCGGAGCTAATGGTTACGGTCGAGTTGTTTTGAATGGAAGGATCAAAAATGATCGGCATGTGTCTCTTGAGAGCGAGCGGACCAACACAACCCACTTTAAAACCGGTGATCGCTTCAACATCAGCGAGCGACACGCAGGTCATTCGACGGCAATTCAGTACCGAGCGTACTTTCTTGGGGTCGACAGAGCGATCGCCAGCAGTACAGGCTAACGCATACTGGTTGCCCATATCCTTGAGCAGGATGCACTTCACCATTTGAGAGGCGTCGATGCCTCGCTCTTGTGCAGTTTCTTCAATGCTGGTGGTTGGCTTGCTTTGCATCAGCAGGCGATAATTCACCTGCTGTTGATCCAGCCATTGTGTAATCTGCGTTTCCACGTGGTTACTCGTCGTCAAGGCTGTACGGCAGTGGCAGGATATTCCATGTTTGATCAGGCTGCGCGGTCAGTCGCAGCTGAACATCGTCATCAAGGTTGTTTGGCAGTACCATCAAACCAATCGCTCGGTTATCAGCAAATTGATAGACGTTTAATAGTCGGCCTGCGCCACGCCAGTTCTCACCCACGCTACGCTCTAGTTCAATTGGGTTCTCTAGAGACAATACTTCTGCTGTCGTTCCTGAAACAATGCGCATCTCACGCTTGTTCATGCCACGGTACTTGGCACGAGCTACCGTTTCTTGACCTGTGTAACAGCCTTTTGAAAAGCTGATACCGCCAATCGCTTGCAGGTTAAGCGCTTGAGGGATGTGCTCGTTTTGCTCTGCTTTCGATAGGTTAGGCTGAGCATCAAGAATTTCATGATATTGCCAAAGTGTTTCTGATACTTTCTCCGCAGCGCTGTTTGATACCAAGGCTTCAGCGGCTTCTTCTGTCACAAGTAGAGCCCAGCGGTTATCTGCAACTTGAACCGCTGTACCACCAGAGATAGCACGCACGTTACCTTGGCCTTCTGAAATTGAATCAATATATTGATCCGCAGACGCGCCCATCACACCGATAACAACATCTGTCGTTTGCTCGATATCAACCTTAGAGAACACGGCGTATTTTTTGATTTCGACCAGCTCTACTTCAATCGCAGATTTAGGCTGCATGAGTGCGTAACCGCCATTGTGATGGAACAGGCGGAAGATGCTCCATACCTTTCCTTTTGCATCACAGTGCGCGCCTAACGTGGATTCATCATTAGGAAGAGTGACGACATCGCACGTTACTTGACCCTGTAGGTACGACTTTTTGTCATCGCCTATCATGGTGATTGCGCTCCAGTCTGACACGTGTGTCATCATCAGTTCTGGAAGCGATTCATTTTGCGTATGAGCGAGTGGCTGAAATGTGTTTTTCCAATCCATTTTATCTTTCCTAAGAATTTTATTTGGCTCTATGTTAATCCGGTTCTGTTTCTTTGTCAGCCTAGGTTTTTTTGTGAGCTTAGATAGGGACTGTGACTCACATAGTAGTTACAGGGCGTATGACTTGTTACACTCCGAGAAAGAAAAATTATAGGTGAGGATAGCCAATGTACACTGCAGAGCAGAAAGCACGAATTAAATGGGGTTGCCGTCGCGGCATGTTAGAACTTGATGTAGTCATCATGCCATTTTTCGAAGAGTGTTTTGATTCATTGCAAGAGCAGGAACAGCGCGAGTTTGTTTCTCTATTAGAGTGTGATGACCCAGATTTGTTTACTTGGGTGATGGGACACGGACGCAGTGAAAACCTAGGCCATGCATCAATGGTTGATAAAATTGTCGCACACAACCTCAGCAAGGTTCGTTAAGCTCCAGCTTAACCCTTCATATTCCGCATTATTTGCAAAAGGCACTATTTTTGGGTGCCTTTTGTTTTTCATCGTCCTGTCTTCTATTCCACTTGCCGCCAGCCTTTATTGCTTAGCTTTAATGATCCGCTTGTTCAGAAACAATCATGTGATTCTAAATAGTGTCTATGGGCGTTTTGATTACAGAGAGGATGGTGATATTCGACTCAATGACCGAACTTACCGACTCAAGTCCGTTGATAAGATCTGGGCGCAGTTCTTCGTTAAATTACAGTTTGAATGTGGGCACTCGGTACTGCTTTGGCGAGACAGCTGTTGCGAGCGCGAATATCGTCATTTTCTGGCGAACTTACAACGAACACGCTAGATAAAAGAAAGCGTTAGACAAAAGAAAAGGGAGCTCTCGGCTCCCTTTCGTTTAATCATTTTCCGCTGACGGCTAATTCGCTAAGCACGTTTAACCAATTATTATGATTGGCGTTTCTCTGGCGTCAGAATCGTTGGGCGACTGTCTTCTGCAAGTTCAGGGTAATCCAACGTGTAGTGGAGGCCGCGGCTCTCTTTACGTTGCATTGCACAACGAACCATTAGCTCTGCCACTTGTAGCAAGTTACGCAGTTCTAATAGGTTATTCGAAACCTTGAAGTAGCTGTAGTACTCATGAGTTTCTTGTTGCAGCATCTGAATGCGACGCAATGCTCGCTCTAGTCGTTTATCCGTTCGAACAATGCCCATGTAATCCCACATGAATAGGCGCAGTTCGTGCCAGTTGTGTTGAATGATAACTTCTTCATCACTGTTGGTGACCTGGCTTTCATCCCATGCTGGCAGTTCAGCGCACAGTTGAGATTGGTCGATGTTCTCAACGATATCTTTTGCTGCTGCCCATGCGTAAACCACACACTCAAGCAGTGAGTTAGAAGCCATTCGGTTTGCACCGTGTAAGCCGGTGTAGCTCACTTCGCCAATCGCATACAAGTTCGTTAGGTCGGTTTGACCCTGCTTATTCACCATGACACCACCACACGTGTAGTGAGCGGCTGGTACGATAGGGATCGGCTCTTTGGTCATGTCGATGCCCAAGTCCATCAAGCGAGTATGGATCATCGGGAAGTGCGCTGTGATGAATTCTTCAGGCTTGTGGCTGATATCAACATACATACAGTCGGCACCTAAGCGCTTCATTTCGAAGTCAATTGCACGAGCAACCACATCACGTGGCGCCAGTTCACCGCGCTCATCGAAGTCCTTCATAAAGCGAGAACCATCTGGACGACGCAAGTAAGCACCTTCACCACGCAGTGCTTCCGTTAGTAGGAAGTTACGCGCTTCTGGGTGGAATAAACAAGTTGGGTGGAACTGGTTGAACTCAAGGTTTGCCACACGACAACCCGCACGCCAAGCGATAGCAATACCATCACCTGAAGAAACATCTGGGTTAGAGGTGTATTGGTAAACCTTTGAAGCGCCGCCTGTTGCTAATACAACAAACTTAGCACGCACGGTTTCAACATGTTCTTGGTTACGGTTCCAAATGTAGGCACCGATCACCTTGTCTTTTGAACCACCAATCTTATCTTCCGTGATCAAATCCAGCGCATTGTGGCGCTCGAAGATCTCGATATTTGGGTGGTTGTTGACGTTATCTTGTAGTGAGGTTTGCATCGCCATGCCAGTTGCATCGGCAGCGTGCAGAATTCTGCGGTGACTGTGGCCACCCTCACGAGTGAGGTGATATTTTGGTTGGCCTTCTGTGCTGTTCTCATCTTTATCAAATGGAACACCACCATCAATCAGCCATTGCACACACTCTTTCGCATTTTCAGCAATGAATTGAACTGTATCTTCTTCGCATAACCCAGCCCCAGCGATTTGAGTATCCTCTACATGAGACTCAATACTGTCCGACTCATCGAACACCGCGGCGATACCACCTTGTGCGTAATACGTCGATCCTTCGCTGCGTGGTCCTTTGCTTAATACAATTACTTTTGCATGTTCTGCTACGCGTAAGGCTAATGACAAGCCTGCCGCACCACTTCCTACCACTAATACATCACACTGATGTTCACGGTTTGCGTTCATAAAACTTATTAAATCCCGGGCTATAGTCGAGTTGTCCACTCTCAATTGACTTTGTCTTGTTTTAGGAGTTTGGCTAAGACTGTTATAATCTCTCCAGAGTCATCCTTAAACGCTATGCAAAATCAATATATAGACAGCTATCTAGAAATATTTAATTGCTCAATACCATTGCTTTTGCTCAAGTTTCCCCAAATTGATAGGGATAGCTATTTTTATTACATCACATTGTGAAACAATAATGGCAAATAATTTTAAGAAAGTTGGAACTTTCGGTATTTGGCTTAGTCACAATAGTGCTCTTGTAGACGGTGGTGTCAATACTACATTTCGCATAATTAGTACCCATATCTGTGAAGGTGAGGGTTATAACAATAGGAGTACCCGCTCGAATGAACGAGCAGCTAACCGATCAAGTGTTGATTGAGCGAGTTCAGAGTGGAGATAAGCAGGCATTTAACTTACTAGTGGTTAAGTATCAAAACAAAGTTTGTAATCTTATCTCTCGATACGTGAATAATTCCGGTGATGTACCTGATGTAGCACAAGAAGCTTTTATTAAAGCTTACCGCGCGATACCTAACTTTCGTGGCGAGAGTGCCTTCTATACATGGTTATACCGAATTGCCGTGAACACCGCTAAAAATCATATCGTTGCCCAAAGCCGTAGGCCGCCAGTAACCGATGTAGATGCAGAAGATGCAGAATATTACGAAACAGGCAGCGCGTTAAAAGAAATATCGAACCCTGAGAACTTAACGCTGTCTAAAGAATTGAAACAAGTTGTTTTTGGAGCGATTGAAGCGCTACCAGAAGACTTAAAAACTGCAATGACGTTGCGAGAGCTCGAAGGTTTGAGCTACGAAGAGATTGCAGAAGTAATGGATTGCCCTGTAGGAACCGTACGTTCGCGTATTTTCCGAGCTCGTGAAGCGGTGGAAAAGAAAATCAAACCTCTTTTGCAACGCTAGAACTTGTAATAATTATGGTGAAAATAATGGCTGATAAAGAAAAGCTTTCGGCACTCATGGATGGTGAAACGATCGATAAAGCTCTCATTGTAGATCTAGAATCTGATCAAGAAAGCATGGATACTTGGCAGAGTTACCATTTAATTGGTGATGTTATGCGTGGGGATTCGCCAGAAACTCCAGAGTGGAACATTGCTAATAGTGTAGCGGCAGCGCTTGAGAACGAGCCTGCACATGGTTCAATGTCGAACCTGCACCAAGTGAATGTTGAACCTACTGTTGCTCCAATTGAAGAGCAACCTAAACCTCAGCAAGCGAAGCGTCAGCTTCCGGCGTGGTTACAACAGTTTGGACAAGTTGCCGTGGCAGCGTGTGTTTCATTAGCCGTTGTATTAGGTGTTCAACAATATGGTGGTAGCGACCCTGCAGCACCAGAGCAGTTGCCTGTACTCCAGACGATTCCATTTGCCGGTTCTGCGGAACCAGTAAGTTTAACGCGTGACTCTGTTGAGAAACCAGCATCTGAAGCTAACTTGCAAGAGCAGCGCAAACGCGTTCATGCATTGTTAGAAGATTATGAGCTGCAGCTAAGATTAAACAGTGATGCATCGCCAATGCAAGATGCACATCTAGAATCGGACATTGAATGAAGAAAATCCTGGTCAGTGCACTGACACTGTTCAGCTTGATGTCTCCAACAGCCTTTGCAGAGGAAACCACTGCAAAGGCCTTGTTGCATCAAATGAACGAGGCCAGTCAGCATCTAAATTACGAACTCTCCTACATTTTGATAAAGAAGAGCAGTATTGAGCCTCTTGTTTATCGCCATGCGGTTAACGACGACCAACAACTTGCACACCTTGTTTATCTAAGCGGCCCTGTTCGTGAAGTCATTCGACGTGGCAACGAAGTTAGCTACATCGAGCCGGGTACAGAGCCATTTACGATTCAGTCAGGCAGCATGGTTGCGCCTGTTATTCCGATGATTAATCGAGATATCGAATCTCTGAATCAGTACTACGACTTTGTGAAAGTTGGTCGCTCTCGTGAAGCAGGTAGCACCACTCAAGTGCTGCGTGTCGTGCCGAAAGATGGCCTTCGCTACTCTTACGTGGTTTGGGTAGACGAAAAAACGAATCTTCCTTTGCGTGCCGACCTTTTGGATCGTGATGGCGAAGTGCTTGAACAGTACCGCACTATCTCTTACGTGGTGAACGATAAGATTGCTGAGGCTATGGGTGGCTTGAGCCAAGCTCAATTGCCGAAAGTTTTATCATTACCGGAAGGCTTAGTGAGTGAAACTAACTGGCAAGCGTCGTGGATTCCTGAAGGGTTTAAATCAAAAGAGCTTAGCCGCTATCAAATGGCTGCGACCGATAAAATGGTTGAAAGTCAGCTTTTCAGTGATGGACTGTTTAACTTTTCGGTTTATATCGCGGAAAAAGATGAGCATTCATTGAAAGGGCAGCTGGTGCGTCAAGGGCGTAGAACCTTGCACAGCTTAGTGATTGGCGATAAAGAGATCTCTGTGGTTGGTGACATTCCGCCGGCAACTGCAAAACGTATTGCTCAGTCAGTTACATTTAATAAATCGGTACAAGCGCAATGATGACCGCGCTGGCGACCGTTAGCTCGGTTGAACAAAAAGGTAAGCAATACTTTGTTCAATTGAGCTGCGAACAACAAACCAGTTGTAGCAGCTGTTCTTCTCAAAAAAACTGCGGTACGGGTATTGTGACCAAGGCTGTTGGCAATAAATCTTTGTTTTGGCACCTTAAAACCAAAAGCTTAGTCAAAGCTGGACAAATCGTAGAAATTGGCTTTCCAGAAAAAAGCCTACTTCAGTCGGCGGCGATTGTTTATCTCATCCCACTTTTCATGTTGATGATTGGTGCTGGTTTTGGGCAACTCTTGTTACAACCCTTACTCCAGGGGGGCGAGGGCATTGTTATCTTAAGTGCAGCACTGTTTACTGCTGGTGGGATTGCCTTAGCGAAGCGGTTAGCCAAACCCATGGAAGACAAATCCAAGCAAGAAGTCGTCTTGATTCGAATCCTAGGTGAGTCTCTCGTCTAATTTATGATGCTTCTTGCCCTTAAATTGGGTAGAATCTGCCAACTTGATTGAAATGCCGCCACCAATGCTGACTGTAGATTGGACGCGTCGCGGCTTTCTTATTATCCCTATTCAAAGAGTTTAGTCACACCAAGCCTATGAAGCACATTCGTAATTTTTCGATTATCGCCCACATCGACCACGGTAAGTCGACCCTTTCTGACCGCTTAATCCAAGTTTGTGGAGGATTAAGTGAACGTGAGATGGCAGCTCAAGTCCTCGATTCTATGGATATAGAACGCGAGCGTGGTATTACAATTAAAGCGCAGAGTGTGACTTTAGACTACAAAGCTAAAGATGGTGAAACTTACCAACTTAACTTTATCGACACTCCTGGACACGTAGACTTCTCTTACGAAGTATCTCGTTCTCTAGCGGCTTGTGAAGGCGCACTACTTGTAGTGGATGCTGGCCAAGGTGTTGAAGCACAAACTCTAGCAAATTGTTACACAGCAATCGAAATGGAACTGGAAGTAGTGCCAATCTTGAACAAGATTGACCTACCAGCTGCTGAACCAGAACGTGTTGCTGAAGAAATCGAAGAGATCGTTGGCATCGATGCGATGGAAGCGACTCGCTGTTCTGCGAAAACAGGTTTGGGTGTTGATGATGTTCTAGAAAACATCGTGACGGCAATCCCGCCACCGGAAGGTGATCCTGAAGCGCCTCTACAAGCGTTGATCATTGACTCTTGGTTCGATAACTACCTTGGCGTAGTTTCTTTGGTTCGTATCAAAAACGGTAAGCTGAAGAAGAACGATAAGATCAAAGTAATGTCGACAGACCAAGTATGGGGTGTTGACCGTCTAGGTATCTTCACGCCTAAGCAAATCGATACTACAGAGCTAAATACTGGCGAAGTAGGTTGGGTTGTTTGTGGTATTAAAGACATCCTAGGTGCACCGGTTGGTGATACGTTGACGCTTGCAAAAGGCGGCAGCACTGAACGTCTACCTGGTTTCCAAAAAGTGAAGCCTCAGGTATACGCTGGTCTATTCCCTGTATCATCTGATGACTACGAAAACTTCCGTGACGCGTTAGGCAAATTAAGCCTGAACGATGCATCACTGTTCTTTGAACCAGAAAGTTCAGCAGCACTTGGTTTTGGTTTCCGTTGTGGCTTCTTAGGAATGCTTCACATGGAGATCATCCAAGAGCGTCTAGAGCGTGAATACGACCTAGACCTAATCACAACTGCTCCAACAGTAGTGTATGAAGTTGTAAAAACAGATAAAACGGTTCTTTACGTTGATAGCCCGGCTAAACTGCCAGCGGTTAATGACCTAGAAGAAATTCGTGAGCCAATTGCACGCTGTAATATTCTGGTACCTTCGGATTACCTAGGTAACGTAATCACACTGTGTGTTGAGAAGCGTGGCGTACAAGTAGACATGGTCTACCACGGTAACCAAGTTGCTGTGACGTACGATCTTCCTATGGCAGAAGTAGTTCTAGACTTCTTCGACCGTCTGAAGTCAACGTCTCGCGGCTATGCATCATTGGATTACAACTTCCAACGTTACGAGCCATCAAACATGGTACGTGTAGACGTACTGCTGAATGGCGAAACAGTTGATGCACTAGCTATCATTACGCACAAAGATATTGCTCAGTCTCGTGGTCGTCTACTGGTAGAGAAGATGAAAGAATTCATCCCTCGTCAGATGTTCGATATCGCGATTCAAGCAGCGATTGGTAACCACATCATTGCTCGTTCTACAGTGAAACAACTGCGTAAGAACGTAATCGCAAAATGTTACGGTGGTGATATCAGTCGTAAGAAGAAACTTCTTAAGAAACAAAAAGAAGGTAAGAAGCGTATGAAGCAGATCGGTAACGTTGAACTGCCTCAAGAAGCTTTCCTTGCAATCCTTCATGTTGGCAAAGACTAGGTATCAATCGCACTAACTATCTGCTGAACATTACTGGTTAAAATCGTTTATTTCTTTGTTGCAAAGATTGCAATTAGGCCCACTAGTCACTGCACTTTGCGCCTCGAACTAAACGATTTTTCCTTCGTAATCTTCCCAGCATTTAGTCAGCATGATTGATACAAATTAGAAATATTAAGCAGAGTGAAAGAGTTATGCTCTTTCACTTTCGTTATTTTTAAAGAAATGAAATTTAAGGGATATCAATGGCTAATACATTTTCGCTTATCTTAGTGATCGTAACTCTAGTGACCGGCATTGTATGGGCGTTGGAAAAGTTTGTGTGGGCGAAGAAGCGCCAGCAAAAGCTTGCTGACGTTGAAGCACAATCGAATGGCCTAGACGCTGAAACTAGCGCAAAAGTTACGGCTCAACCTTGGTGGGTTGAGAACAGTGTGTCCATTTTCCCGGTAATTGCATTTGTTTTGGTTCTGCGTTCATTTATTTATGAACCGTTTCAAATCCCTTCTGGCTCGATGATGCCAACGCTTTTGGTTGGTGACTTCATCTTGGTAGAGAAGTACGCGTACGGTCTAAAAGACCCAGTATGGCGCACTCAACTGGTAGAAACGGGCAAGCCAGAGCGTGGTGATTCAATCGTATTTAAGTACCCACCTCAGCCTAACATCGACTACATCAAGCGTGTTGTTGGTATGCCAGGTGACACCATTCGCTACAGCAGTCGTAAAGAGATCTGCATTCAGGCGAAGGGTACAAGTAGCTGTGAACCAGTGAAACTAAGTAATGTTGAAGAGAGCCAATTTATTCAAGATGGTGTGCCTCTGATTCAGCTGAACGAACAGCTTGGAGACGTAGAACACCAGATTTTAGTTAACCCATTGCGCCGCGATCGTGTGCAAGCATATCAGCCTCGCAATGGTGTTAACGAATGGGTCGTTCCAGAAGGCCAGTACTTTGTGATGGGTGATAACCGTGACAACAGTGCCGATAGCCGTTACTGGGGCTTTGTCCCTGAAGCAAACCTTGTTGGTAAGGCCGTTGCTATTTGGATCAGCTTCGAATTCGAACGCGGTTCAGACAGTGTACTTCCAACATGGATTCCTACTGGTGTGCGTTTTAATCGCATCGGTGGGATTCATTAATCGATCACATAACACATCGAGAGAGCATGAATTCTCCAATTGATAAACTAGAGAGAAAGATTGGCTATCAGTTTAATGATGCCGATCTTATCCACTTGGCGCTGACTCACCGCAGCGCCGCAGGTAAACATAACGAACGTCTTGAGTTTCTGGGCGATTCAATTTTAAGTTTTGTTATCGCTGATGATCTTTACCACCGTTTTCCTAAGGTAAACGAAGGTGATATGAGCCGCATGCGCGCAACATTAGTACGTGGTCATACATTGGCAGAACTAGGTCGTGAATTCGAACTAGGAGATTACTTAAAATTAGGTCCAGGTGAGTTGAAGAGTGGCGGTTTCCGTCGTGATTCTATTCTAGCGGATGCGGTTGAAGCGGTCATCGGCGCTGTCTATTTAGATAGTGATACCGAGACGGTTCGCGGCATTATTTTAAGCTGGTACCAATCTCGCCTAGATGCTATTCAGCCTGGAGTATCTCAAAAAGATCCGAAAACTCGCCTACAAGAGTTTTTGCAAGGTCGAAGAAATCCTCTACCTGTCTACACAGTGACTAATATTAAAGGTGAAGCACACAACCAAGAGTTTACGGTTGAGTGTGAAGTGGCAGGTGTGGATAAACCTGTTATCGGTAAAGGCACTAGCCGCCGCAAGGCAGAACAAGCGGCTGCTGAAACAGCATTAGAGCAACTAAGCAATGTCTGATAACAACCAAGATTTCGATATCGATGCATTCTTTTCATCTGATAGCAAAAAAACAGGCCTACCGGAAAACCAACACTGTGGCTTCATCGCTATTGTCGGTCGCCCAAATGTAGGTAAGTCGACGCTTCTGAACCATATTCTGGGTCAGAAGATTTCTATTACATCACGTAAACCACAGACGACACGTCACCGTATTATGGGTGTTGAAACTGAGGGTGATTACCAAGCGATCTTTGTTGATACTCCTGGACTTCATATTGAAGAAAAGCGTGCCATCAACCGCTTGATGAACCGTGCGGCGAACAGCTCATTGAGTGATGTAAACCTAGTATTCTTCCTTGTCGATGGTACTCACTGGACTGACGACGATGAGATGGTTCTGAACAAACTGAAGAAGACTGACTTCCCAGTTGTACTTTGCATCAACAAAGTAGATAACGTTCAAGACCGTACTAACGTGATGCAGCACATGATGGAAGTCTCTAAGAAGATGGACTTCATTGATGTAGTGCCAATCTCAGCGAAGCAAGGTAAAAATATTGATGTACTGCGTAAGCACGTACGTGAACATTTACCTAAAGCGACACACCACTTCCCTGAAGAATACGTGACTGATCGCTCGCAACGTTTTATGGCCTCTGAAATTATCCGTGAAAAGCTGATGCGCTTTACGGGTGACGAGCTACCTTACTCGGTAACGGTTGAAATCGAACGTTTCGATTACAACCCAGATAACGATGGCTTCCACATCAATGCACTGATTCTTGTTGAGCGTACAGGCCAGAAGAAAATGGTGATTGGTAAAGCGGGCGAGAAGATCAAAACGATTGGTCGTGAAGCGCGTATCGATATGGAAGAGCTATTCGGCCGTAAGGTTTACCTAGAGACTTGGGTCAAGGTTAAATCTGGCTGGGCTGATGATGAGCGTGCACTTCGCTCGTTAGGCTACATCGACGATCTATAATATATTGAACGTCACTTTCTGATAGTAAGAATTAAGAAGTAAGAAAGTTGAACTGAAGATAAATCCAAGAGAGAGTGCGAACTCTCTCTTTTTGTATCTGTAATAAGGGTAAGTGATTGAGCGAAGGGTTACAGCGATGCTTTGTGTTGCACCGTCGACCATACAGTGAGTCGAGCCTGATCTTGGACGTCTTCAGCGAAGAGTTCGGTCGGGTGACGTTGATGTCTAAAGGCGCTCGCAGCAAGCGTTCCAATTTGAAAGGTGCATTACAACCTTTTACGCCGCTATTGCTTAAGTGGTCTGGTAATGGTTCGATGAAAACCTTACGCCAAGCTGAACCCATCAGCTTGGGGCTCCCTCTCGCCGGTATTAATCTGTATTCAGGCATGTACGTGAACGAGCTTATCGGTCGGGTATTGATGGCGGAAGTACCGATGCCTGCACTTTTTCACGACTATCTTCATGCTTTAACAGAGCTGGCGCATAATGATAATCCTGAGCCAGCACTGCGTCGCTTTGAGCTGGCTCTATTATCTGCTATGGGTTACGGCGTCGACTTTTTACACTGCGCGGGCACTGGCGAAGCGATTGATCCGAGCATGACTTATCGCTATCGAGAGCAGAAAGGTTTCATCGCTTCAGTACGTCGAGATAACCTGACTTTTATGGGCGATGAACTTATTGCAATCAGCGAACGTAGGTTTATCACTAAAGAGCAGTTAAAAGCGGCAAAACGCTTTACACGCATAGCCTTAAAGCCGTATCTTGGCGGCAAACCATTAAAAAGTAGAGAGCTATTTATGCCAACAATAGCCCTCTCCAGAGCACGGAGTATTGGAAAATGAGCTCAATCCTTTTAGGCGTTAATATCGACCATATTGCAACACTACGTAATGCACGTGGTACTAAATACCCAGATCCAGTACACGCAGCTGAAATCGCTGAACGTGCTGGTGCAGATGGCATTACTATTCACCTGCGTGAAGACCGTCGTCACATCGTTGATCGCGATGTGCGTATTCTGGCTGAAACACTTCAAACTCGCATGAACTTGGAGATGGCCGTAACGGACGAGATGGTTCAAATTGCACTCGATACTAATCCTGAGTTTGTTTGTCTGGTTCCTGAAAAACGTGAAGAGCTAACCACTGAAGGTGGCTTGGACGTGGTTGGTCAACTAGAGAAGATCAAAGCGGCGACACAAAAACTGTCTGCAGCAGGTATCAAGGTATCTCTGTTTATCGATGCTGACCGTGAGCAAATCGATGCTGCAAAAGCGTGTGGCGCACCGTTCATTGAACTGCACACGGGTCACTATGCTGATGCTAAGACAGAAGAAGATCAACAAGACGAGCTTAAGAAGATCGCAGCAGGCGCAAGCTATGCAGATGACTTAGGTATCACAGTCAATGCGGGTCATGGTCTGACTTACCACAACGTAGCCCCAATTGCGGCTCTTCCTGAGATCTACGAGCTGAACATCGGTCACTCGATCATGGGACGTGCAGTGTTTGATGGTTTGAACAAAGCCGTTGCAGACATGAAAACCGTGATGGAAACAGCACGCAACAACGCTTAATTTTCTAAACAGTAAGCGTTAAGTCGTAAGCGACGAATTAGTAGAGTTAATAGATAGAAGTTTGTTAGTAGGGTAAGCATGGCTGTTGTTGGATTAGGTACAGATATCGCAGAAATTGAACGTGTTGAAAAGGCATTGTCACGAAGTGGCGACGCTTTTGCTCAGCGTATTTTGACGGATTCTGAGTTTGAAGTATTCCAACAGTTGAAGCAAAAAGGCCGTTACCTTGCAAAACGTTTTGCTGCTAAAGAAGCTGCATCTAAGGCGTTAGGTACGGGGATTGCGCTGGGTGTTACCTTCCACGACTTTGAGATTTCAAACGATGAGCATGGTAAGCCAGTATTGAGCTTACACAAGAAAGCGCGTGAAATCGCAGAGGCGAATGGCACAACATCGATTCATCTGACTATCTCGGATGAGCGTCACTACGCTGTGGCAACGGTGTTACTCGAATCGTAAACAGATTATCGCGACTTTATATCTAGTGCTCTTGGCTCTAGACAGAAAAAAGCAGAGCTCATGAGCTCTGCTTTTTTATTGGCGGGTAAACCCTCTAAAGAATACTAGTGAGTAACAAGTACCCGCTAGGCCTTCGCCTGTTTCAAGTAGTGAATCGCGGTTGCTTGAACCTTATCTAATTCATCCTGAAGCTCGAAAAGCTCAGGTTCAATGTCTTCAACAGAAGTACCTGAACGCAGCTCTTTCTCTATTGTCGCACATACCGATTTTAGCCTTGGTACGCCGCTGTACGAGCTGCTGCCATGCATCTTGTGAATGATGTGTATCAGCTCTTCAACTGGGTAGTCACTGTCTTCTATCGCTTTGTCTGCTGCCTCATACACCTCTGGAATAAAGTCGACGAGCATTTGCAGCATATCGCGTGCGAGGTCTTCTTTATTGGCGGCTTGTTTCATCGCAGCTTGCCAATCAATGATGATGTTTGTGTGCACGCTGGCTTCAGTTTCTGACACCGGACCGTTGTCGACTTCAGCAGAGACCGCTGGGTGGTCTGGATCTATTTTTTCTATGAGCTCAACCTCAGAGGTCGAGCTCCAATGAATCAGAACCTGCTGTAAAACATGCTCTTCAATAGGTTTGGTTAGGTAGTCATCCATGCCCGCTTCAAGCAGTCGATCTCGTTCGCCAATCATTGCATGTGCGGTCACGGCAATTACAGGTGTATTCGCATTGTTCGCCAGTTTTTTGATGTTCTGGCAAGCGGTCACACCGTCCATCTGTGGCATTTGAATATCCATGAAGATGATATCAAATGGCGTCTCTGTCGCTTTGTCTATAGCCTGCTGACCACTGGTACAACTGATGACGGTTTCTACACGCTCTTTAAGCAGCGCGGTAATCAACTTAAGGTTGGCTGGGTTGTCGTCTACTGCCATCACAGTAAGCGGTAACTTCTCTTCAGAATGCGTTTCAATCGCTGGTGCAATCAAGGTAGGTGCCTGATTCGATACCAGAGTTTGCAGCAACTTCTTACGAGAAAGAGGCTTAGTGATGCACTGAACATCGACCTCTTTCATTAGTTGCTCACCCAACGCTAGCTCGGTACTTGGTGTACCAATAATCACGTTTTGAGCAATCTTCTTCGCACCGATCGCCCAACCACTCACAGTATCAAATTGATACTCTTGGTTGGCGGCTAGGTTAAGCAGAACGTAGTCATACGAGGTCGTCTCATCTGGCATCACCGAACGATACGTTACCACTAAGCCTTCTTGGGTTAGGATTTGCTGAGTAATCGATGCCGCTTGCATGTTTGGCTCGATAAGCAGCAGTTGTTTGTCTTGCAGACACTGCGTCTCAATCAGCTCTGTTATCGGCATATCAGTCGTTGATAGTCTCAAGGTGAACCAGAAGGTAGAGCCTTGGTGAAGACGACTGGTTAGGCTGATCTCTCCGCCCATTTGGCTGACCAGTTTTTGGGTGATAACCAGACCTAAGCCTGTACCGCCGTAACGACGAGAGATACTTGCATCGGCTTGGCTGAAAGCTTGGAAAAGCTGAGCTTGTTGACGCTCAGAAATACCAATACCCGTATCGCGAACCATGAACTGCAGCTCGATGTTGTCTTCGCTTTGTGAACGCAGCTCAACGCTGATATCAATATTGCCGCGCTCGGTAAACTTGATTGAGTTACCCACTAGGTTGGTTAGGATCTGCTGAATACGCAGTGGATCGCCCACCACACCTGGCGGTACTTTAGGGTCGATCTTCAGTGTCAGTTCTAGGCCTTTCTCATGAGCGTTGGTTGCTTGAAGGTTTACTACCTCTTCAAGGCTGGCTTGGAATTCAAATGGGATGTTCTCTAGGGCTAATTTACCGGCTTCAAGTTTCGAGAAGTCCAAGATATCGTTGATGATGCTAAGCAGGTTGTTTGCCGAGCGTTCAATGGTTTGCAGGTAATCGGTTTGACTGTTCGATAGGTGAGTCTTGAGCATTTGACGAGTAAAGCCAATCACACCGTTCAGCGGCGTTCTCAATTCGTGAGACATATTCGCTAAGAACTCAGACTTAACACGAGCCGCTTCTTGAGCGCGTTTCTTCGCGATGTCTAACTCAACGTTTTGAATCTCTAGCTGTTCAAGAGTTTCACGCAAATCTGATGTGGCCTGGTCGATACTGTGCTGCATCTCGACGTGATACTCTGATAGCGATACCGCCATCGCATTGATACCGTTTTTCAGCGAGTCTAGCTCACCATGCATCTTACCTTCGATACGCACATCTAGGTGACCTCGACGAATTCGGTCGACCATGTTTTTCATGTGTGTGATCGGTTGAGTGACATCGTGCATTAAGCGGAACGCAAACACGCCCGATAAACCAAGCCCGAGAATCAACACTAAGAATGCAGAGAACACTTCTTGATATTGCTGCAATCGAAGTGATGAAAGATCTAATTCAATCGCAATGTAGCCGATCGCTTGATTAGCTTGAGACTGACCGTTGGCTGAATTGATGTACTGGCCTTCGGCGATGATAGGTGTCCGCAGAATCAGCGTATTATCGAGAAGGTTCGATGAGCTTAAATGCGGGATCGGTTTATCTTTGGGGTAGGTCAGGCTTTCAAAATCGGGGTGGAAGTTTGAGGTTACAAACAACTCATGACGCTCATCAAACACCGCGATACTGCGCACTAGCTTAGAATTCTTTCGATGCGCATAGCTAATAAGCTGACGAACAGACTCTCGACTTTCGAGCTTCATGCCTGATTCACTCGTAATCGCAAGTGGCTCAATGATGCTAGTACCAGTGTTAACCACTTGACCTTCAAGGTCTTGATAGCGGTTAAATGAGAAAAATGCACTCAATAGCAACCCAATAATCAGGGTTGGAGCTAGAGTTAAGGTAATTACACGGGCTCTTAAGCCATATCTGGTCATGTTCTTTAATTACATCGAGGTCTGGATATGGGAAAATAACGCACACAATGGCGGTTAAGTGAACGGTAAGCTTAATCAAAGCCGTGACGTTCGACAATGATTCCAAGACATAATAGTGAGTCCTGGATACCAATTACTTATTAAAAGATACATTAGGCACAAGCAATGGCACGTTTTTTCCAACCAAAAAAGAAAACTCAACTCGAGACCAAGCATCAATCGGTTTTGGTTGAACGAATGGATCACAATGGCGCTGGCATCGCTTATCAAAAGAATAAACCGGTTTTCATTGATGGCGCATTGCCCGGTGAGCAGGTGGTTATTCAACTTACTGAGAGCAAAAGTAAGTTTTCGCGAGCTAAACTCATCAAGTTATTGAAGCCGAGCGAGCAGCGTTTAAAGCCGTTTTGTAAGCACTTTAATCAGTGTGGTGGCTGTCACCTTCAACACCTAGGTTACTCTTCTCAGGTTGAGCATAAATCGCAATCTCTGACGCACCTGATGAGCCAATACCAAACGGCGAACACTGAAGTTGCACAACCTATTGTCGGTGATGAAACCGGTTATCGACGTCGCGCACGTATCAGCCTATTTGTTGATAAGAAGACACAACAGCTTCAATTCGGTTTCCGTAAGAAGCAGAGTAAGCAGATTGAAAACATCACCGACTGTGCCGTGCTTGATCCTCGCCTTAATGTGTTGCTGCCAAAACTGAAAAATTTACTGAACACTTTCAACAGCCTTACGTCTTTAGGACACGTTGAATTGGTGTTGGGCGATACTGGCCCTGTTATGGTTCTACGTCACCTTAAGCCTTTGGTTGAAAAAGATGAGCAAGCGCTGATTGCGTTAGCAAAAGAAGAAGGCGCTACGCTGTACTCGATGCCTGAAACCGATAAGTTGGTTCGCTTAGTCGGCGATACACCTTCTTACAGCGAAACTGGCGTGACGTTACCGTTTGAGCCAAACCACTTTATCCAAGTAAACCAGAAAGTGAATCAGCAGATGGTGGCTCAAGCGATTGAGTGGCTAGAGCCTCAAGCGGATGAGCGAGTGCTAGACCTGTTTTGTGGTCTCGGTAACTTTAGTCTGCCTATCGCGCAACAATCGGCGTTTGTGGTTGGTGTAGAAGGCGTTGATGAAATGGTTCAGCAAGCCACATCTAATGCAGCGTTAAACCAGTTAAGCAATACGGAATTTTACCAAGCTAACCTTGAAGAAGACTTATCTTCACAGCCTTGGGCAAAAGAGAAATTCGATAAAGTATTGCTTGACCCGGCACGTGCGGGAGCGAGTGGGATCGTTGATCAAATTTCAGCGTTAGGAGCGAAGCGTGTGGTTTATGTTTCGTGTAATCCTGCTACTCTAGCTAGAGATTCAGAGAGCTTAGAAAAGCAAGGCTACCAATTAGCCAAACTTGGTATGTTGGATATGTTCCCACACACTAGCCATTTAGAATCGATGGCTCTCTTTATCAAGGCTTAAAGGCCCGTAAATAAGGCTTAAAAATGAATGACAAAGGCGCAGGGACACCTGCGCTGATATCAATATGGTCGAACTAACTTGGAACCAGTTAGTCATATTGAATTGGGTATAAAACAGAATAACTAGGAAGGCACGATGGTTGCGGTACGAAGCGCACATTTAAACCCAAGCGAACAGTTTGAGCTAGAAAGTTGGATTGCGTCATTAAAGCAAGACGCAAAAACCTCGAATAAACTGAACAAAGTTTATCGTCACTGTGAAGAGCTATTAAAAGATCACGAGCAAGCATCACTCTTGCTATGGCGTGGACGCGAGATGATTGAAATCTTGGTCACGCTGTCGATGGATCGTGCAACATTAGTCGCAGCACAACTCTTCCCAGTGGTATCAAGTGGCGTTTTTGAACGCGAAGCCTTCGAAGAAAGCTACGGCAAAGAAATCGTTAAGCTGATTGACGGCGTTGAAGAAATGGCGGCCTTGGGCCAGCTAAACGTGACCCTTGAAGGCAGTGCAGCCTCGGGTCAAGTCGATAACGTTCGTCGCATGCTATTAGCAATGGTCGATGATTTCCGCTGCGTAGTCATCAAACTCGCTGAACGAATCTGTAACCTTATTGAGGTGAAAAAGGCACCTGATGCTGTGCGTCGTGCGGCAGCAAAAGAGTGTTCTAACATCTATGCACCACTGGCTAACCGTTTAGGTATCGGCCAACTTAAGTGGGAAATCGAAGATTACGCATTCCGCTACCAACAACCAGATACCTACAAGCAGATTGCGAAACAGCTGTCTGAACGTCGTATCGTACGTGAACAATACATTAAAGACTTTGTTGATGACTTAACGGCGGAAATGAACCGTTCAAGCATCAATGCTGAAGTCAGCGGTCGACCAAAACACATCTACAGTATCTGGCGCAAAATGCAGAAGAAAGGCTTAGCCTTCGATGAGCTTTTTGACGTACGAGCGGTACGTATCATCGCCGACCAGCTTCAAGACTGCTATGCCGGCTTAGGTGTGGTTCATACCAAATACAAACATCTACCAAGTGAATTCGATGACTATGTGGCGAACCCTAAGCCAAATGGTTACCAGTCGATTCATACCGTAGTACTTGGCCCTGAAGGCAAGACCATTGAGATTCAGATCCGTACTAAGCAAATGCACGAAGACTCTGAGCTTGGTGTGGCGGCGCACTGGAAGTACAAAGAAGGAGCTTCAAGCGGCCGTAGTGGCTACGATGAGAAAATCACTTGGTTGCGTAAACTTATCGACTGGCAAGAAGAGATGTCGGACTCTGGCGAGATGCTGGATGAGGTACGTAGCCAAGTCTTCGATGACCGTGTATACGCATTTACTCCACGTGGTGACGTGGTCGACTTACCAATGGGCGCAACCCCGTTGGATTTCGCCTACCACATCCACTCGATGGTCGGACACCGCTGTATCGGTGCCAAAGTAGCGGGGCGTATCGTACCGTTCACTCATAAACTATCGATGGGCGATCAAGTTGAGATCATCACGCAGAAAGAGCCGAACCCATCTCGTGACTGGTTAAATCCAACCACAGGTTTTGTTCATTCTGGTCGAGCTCGAGCGAAAATCAACGCTTGGTTCCGCGCACAAAGCCGTGAGAAAAACCTAGAAGCGGGTCGTGATATCCTGGAAGTTGAGCTAGCGAAAGTAGGCGCAACCCTAAAAGATGCTGATCAATACGCACTAAAACGCTTTAACGTGAATACGCCAGACGAACTCTATGCAGGTATTGGTAGTGGCGACTTGCGTATTAACCAAGTGGTTAATCACATCAATGCGCTAGTGAATAAGCCAACGGCGGAAGAAGAAGACAAGAAAGCGCTAGAGAAACTGCTTGAGTCGGAAAACAAGCCGGCACAACAGAGTCGTCCGAAGAAAGATGCGGTAGTGGTTGAGGGCGTTGATAACCTAATGACGCACCTAGCGCGTTGCTGTCAGCCAATCCCAGGTGATGTGATTAAAGGTTACATCACTCAAGGTCGTGGTATCTCAGTGCACCGCGCTGACTGTGAACAGCTAGGCGAGCTAAGCGTGCATGCGCCAGAACGTATCATTGATACCGTTTGGGGTAATGGCTTTGTCGGTTCATACATCCTAACGCTGCGTGTTGAAGCGCTAGAACGTAATGGCTTGTTGAAAGACATCACC
Source organism: Vibrio sp. 10N.261.51.C6 (assembly GCF_041471785.1). Classification (NCBI taxonomy): domain Bacteria; kingdom Pseudomonadati; phylum Pseudomonadota; class Gammaproteobacteria; order Vibrionales; family Vibrionaceae; genus Vibrio; species Vibrio sp. 10N.261.51.C6. The sequence goes on from NZ_JBFRPB010000030.1 coordinate 61,961, forward strand.
TCACTGTTCTCGAATGAAAAGATCAGCGTGACCACAATGAAGAGCCGCATCGACTACAAGCGTCAGCTATCGGTAATGGATTTCGATTTGGAAGTGACCAATATTGAAATTCTGAGTCGCGTTACCAGCCGAGTAGAACAAATCAAAGATGTTATGTCAGTCAAAAGGTTGGGGTAGGCCAAAATACTATCCACGTCATTCCCTACAGTGAGGGACGAACGTGATAGGGAATCTCGTAAAGCGATTTGAGATCCCCAACTCGCTCATTCTTCGCTCTTGGGGATGACGGAAAGAATAGAAAGGTGAGTGGTTTTGGCTGCTCGCCTTTTTTAGTTTTAGAAGACGTTATAAATTTAAAAATCAAAGACAGTGAATAGGAAGAAAACGATGAATCACCCGATTGAACAACTTGAACAGATTATGACTAAGCTGCGCGATCCAGAAGGTGGCTGTCCTTGGGATTTGAAACAAAATTTTGAAACAATTGTGCCGCATACTATCGAAGAAACTTATGAGGTGGTGGACGCGATTCACAACAAAGATTGGCCGAACCTACAAGAAGAGTTGGGTGACTTGTTGTTTCAGGTGATCTTCTATAGCCAGTTAGCGAAAGAACAGGGGTTGTTTGAGTTCTCTGATGTGGTTGATGGCATTAACGAAAAGCTAACACGCCGCCATCCGCATGTGTTTTCTGATACCGAGTTTGCGAGCGATGAAGAAATTAATGCCAACTGGGAAGCTGAAAAAGCCAAAGAAAAAGCTCAGGCAGGCAAAACTCAAGAAAGTATTCTAGACTCAATACCAAACTCTCTACCTGCGCTTTCACGTGCTACAAAGATTCAAAAACAGGTAGCGAAATATGGCTTTGATTGGGACTCTATTGGCCCAGTGGCTAATAAGGTTTTAGAGGAAGTCGATGAGGTGCTGGAAGAGGCACTTCAAGTGACGCCAAATGAAGATTTGGTTGAAGAAGAGTTGGGAGACTTGCTGTTTGCGACGGTCAATTTGGTACGACATTTAGGTAAAAACCCAGAATCGGCACTCAATAAAGCCAATCTCAAGTTTTCGCGTCGCTTTAAAGGGGTGGAACAAAAAGTTCGTCAGCAAGATAAAAATTTGACCGATTTTTCACTACAACAGCTTGATTCCATGTGGGGTGAAGTCAAAGTGGCGGAGAAAAGATAACCAAAGCTTTTATCATGAATTGATTTGAAGCAAAAAATAAAAAATAGCAGTGTGATAGATTTCACGTTGTGGCGATAAGGGGCTTCTGGTATATTTTCATCCCGTCCAGAAGTAGTCCATTTCCCTCATTCAACCAATTTCAGGTTAAACATGACGACAAATTACATTTTTGTTACTGGCGGGGTTGTATCCTCTCTAGGTAAAGGTATTGCTGCAGCATCTCTTGCGGCTATTTTAGAAGCTCGTGGTCTTAAAGTGACTATGATGAAGCTTGACCCTTACATCAACGTTGATCCAGGCACTATGAGCCCGACTCAGCACGGTGAAGTGTTCGTTACGGAAGATGGCGCTGAAACAGACCTTGACCTTGGTCACTATGAGCGATTCATTCGCACCAAGATGACTAAGCGTAACAACTTCACTGCAGGTCGTGTTTACTCAGACGTACTCGCTAAAGAGCGTCGCGGTGATTACCTAGGTGCAACAATTCAGGTTATCCCACACATCACTAACTCTATCAAAGAGCGTGTAATTTCTGGCGCAGCTGGCCACGATATCGCGATCGTTGAAGTTGGTGGTACGGTTGGTGATATCGAATCTCTACCATTCATGGAAGCGATTCGTCAGCTAGCAGTAGAACTAGGCCGTGAACGCGCAATGTTCATGCACCTTACTCTAGTGCCATACCTAGCAGCTGCGGGCGAAGTGAAAACTAAGCCAACGCAACACTCTGTAAAAGAGCTACTGTCTATTGGTATTCAGCCAGACATCCTAGTTTGTCGTTCAGACCGCAACATTCCTTCGAACGAGCGTAAGAAAATTGCTCTGTTCTGTAATGTGCAAGAAAATGCAGTTATTTCTATGCGCGATGTTGACTCTATCTACAAGATCCCTCAGCTTATTAAAGCTCAAGGTACTGATGAACTTGTATGTAAGCGTTTCGGCATCACAGCTCCAGAAGCAGACCTGTCTGAATGGGAACAAGTAATTTACGAAGAAGCTAACCCAACGGGTGAAGTGACGATTGGTATGGTTGGTAAGTACATTGAACTGCCAGACGCATACAAATCAGTAAATGAAGCGCTAAAACACGCGGGCTTGAAAAATCGCGTAAGCGTTAATATTAAATATGTAGATTCACAAGACGTTGAGTCTCGTGGCGTAGAAGTTTTAGAAGGCCTAGATGCAATCCTAGTTCCTGGTGGCTTTGGTGACCGTGGTGTTGAAGGTAAGATTCTTGCTGCTCAATACGCTCGTGAAAACAAAGTACCGTACTTAGGTATCTGTCTAGGTATGCAAGTAGCACTTATCGAGTACGCTCGTAACGTTGCGAAAATGGAAGGGGCACACTCTTCTGAATTCTGTACTGAAACTAAGTACCCAGTTGTTGGTCTTATCACTGAGTGGACTGATGGCGAAGGTAAAGTTGAAGAGCGTACAGAAACATCTGACCTTGGCGGCACAATGCGTCTTGGTTCACAGCTTTGTCACCTAGCGAAAGGGACGAAAGCTTACGAATTATACGGTAGCGCGACGATCCATGAACGTCACCGTCACCGTTACGAAGTGAACAACAATCTTCGTCCACAAATCGAAAAAGCGGGCCTAAAAGTATCGGGTCTATCTGCGGACAAGAAACTGGTTGAAGTTATTGAGAACCCGAACCACCCATGGTTCGTTGCTGCTCAATTCCACCCAGAGTTCACTTCAACACCTCGCGATGGTCACCCATTGTTTGCAGGTTTCGTTAAAGCGGCTGGTGAGTTCCAGCGCGGCGAGTTAGAGAAGTAAAAAGGAATACAGGTAGCTGCGTAAGTTGTGCTGCTACCTTTAAATTTGACATTTATATATTCAACGAGAAGGAAACATTCAATGTCTAAGATCGTTAAAGTTCTAGGTCGTGAAATCATCGATTCACGTGGTAACCCAACTGTAGAAGCTGAAGTACACCTAGAAGGCGGTTTCGTAGGTATGGCTGCTGCTCCATCTGGCGCATCTACTGGTTCTCGCGAAGCTCTTGAGCTACGTGACGGCGACAAATCACGTTTCCTAGGTAAAGGTGTTCTTAAAGCTATTGAAGCTGTAAACGGCCCAATCGCTGAAGCTCTAGTTGGTACTGACGCTAAAGCACAAGCTGACGTTGACCAAATCATGCTTGACCTAGACGGTACTGATAACAAGTCTAAGTTCGGCGCGAACGCTATCCTAGCTGTATCTCTAGCTAACGCAAAAGCTGCTGCTGCTGCGAAAGGCATGCCTCTATACGAGCACATCGCTGAGCTAAACGGTACTGCTGGTCAGTTCTCTATGCCTCTACCAATGATGAACATCATCAACGGTGGTGAGCACGCAGATAACAACGTTGACATCCAAGAGTTCATGATCCAACCAGTTGGCGCTAAAACTCTTAAAGAAGGTCTACGTATCGGCGCTGAAGTATTCCACAACCTAGCTAAAGTTCTTAAGTCTAAAGGCTACAGCACTGCAGTTGGTGATGAAGGTGGTTTCGCTCCTAACCTTAAGTCTAACGCTGAAGCTCTAGAAGTTATCGCAGAAGCTGTTGCAGCTGCTGGTTACGAACTAGGTAAAGACGTTACTCTTGCTATGGACTGTGCAGCATCTGAGTTCTTCGACAAAGAAGCTGGTATCTACAACATGAAGGGCGAAGGTAAAACTTTCACTTCTGAAGAGTTCAACCACTACCTAGCTGAGCTAGCGAACAACTTCCCAATCGTTTCTATCGAAGACGGTCTTGACGAGTCAGATTGGGATGGCTTCAAGCACCAAACTGAACTTCTAGGCAACAAACTTCAAATCGTTGGTGACGATCTGTTCGTTACAAACACTAAGATTCTTGCTGAAGGTATCGAAAAAGGCGTAGCTAACTCTATCCTTATCAAGTTCAACCAAATCGGTTCTCTAACAGAGACTCTAGCTGCTATCAAGATGGCTAAAGACGCTGGCTACACTGCAGTAATCTCTCACCGTTCTGGCGAAACTGAAGATGCAACTATCGCTGATCTAGCGGTAGGTACAGCTGCAGGTCAAATCAAAACTGGTTCTATGAGCCGTTCTGACCGTGTTGCTAAGTACAACCAACTTATCCGTATCGAAGAAGCTCTAGGTTCTAAAGCTCCTTACAACGGTCTTAAAGAAGTTAAAGGTCAATAATTCGTCCTATTTGGCACTGTAGCTGCGTTAACTGCAGAAGATTCACTAAGTCACATAGGAAACTATGCTCCATAGCTGAATCTTCTTTGTTGCCTTGCTACAGCACCAACTAGTTAGAATTATGCACTAATACTTTTGAATGCCTCGCTTATGCGGGGCATTTTTTTGTCTGTAGAAAACTGAATGAAAGAAGCTCTAGGCTCTAAAGCTCCTCCTTGTCACATATAAAGTTCGTCATTCCCTAGACTGACGAAGGAAGGAGTAGGGAATCTCATTGTTTTCCTGACAATGACTCCCCGACTTATTGATTCCCTGACACCACATATCTCGCACCAATAAGCTCATTATGGTATATATGTGCCTTATTCTAGTTCCTTCTTTTTCAACCGGCGAAAGGTGTTATGCGAATTTTTGCTTTAGTACTGCTCATAGTGTTTGGCTGGCTACAACACACACTGTGGCTCGGTAAAAATGGTATCTCTGATTACTACGGTGTGAACAACGAAATCCAAGTTCAACAGCAAGTAAATGAAAAGCTGCATATTCGAAATGCAGAAATGTTTGCTGAAATTGACGATCTACGCCAAGGCTTAGACGCGATAGAAGAACGCGCACGTCATGAACTTGGAATGGTCAAAGAAGGTGAAACGTTTTATCGCATCATTGGTGAGGGATCCCATTAATGTCGACTCAACTTCAAAGCGTGATTGCCGTTGTACCTGCGGCGGGCGTCGGTAGCCGAATGAAGGCAGACCGCCCTAAGCAATATCTCAAGATTCACGACAAAACAATTTTAGAGCACACCATTGAGAAATTACTGTCTCACCCACAAGTCGCTCAAATTGTCGTTGCGATCAGCGATGATGACCCATACTACCCTGATCTAGCACTCAACCTGAACCCGCAAGTGATCAGAGTGTCAGGCGGAAGCGAGCGAGCGGACTCTGTACTCTCTGCGCTAAACTATATCGCTGAGCAGCAGCTTAGTGATTGGGTAATGGTTCACGATGCGGCAAGGCCGTGTGTTCAACTAAGTGATATCGACAAGCTAATTTCCGGCGCGATGAGCCATGATGTGGGCGCTATTTTAGCGGCTCCAGTTCGTGACACGATGAAGCGCGGTGCCCAAGGGCAGATCGAGCATACCGTTGAGCGTGCCGATTTATGGCATGCACTTACGCCGCAAATGTTCAGAGCAAAGCCTCTGTGGAAGGCATTAAGTGAGGCGTTGCAACAAGGCGCTTCAATTACTGATGAAGCCTCAGCCTTTGAATGGAAAGGTTTATCGCCCGCTTTAGTGGCAGGGCGTTCAGATAATTTTAAGATTACTCAGCCTGAAGATTTAGCGCTTGCTGAGTTCTATTTAAGTCAGAATAAGGAATAATGATGATTCGTATTGGCCATGGCTTTGATGTACATAAGTTTGGTGGTGAAGGCCCGGTAATTATTGGTGGTGTAAGCATCCCTTACGAGCAAGGTCTTATTGCACACTCAGACGGTGATGTTGCCCTTCATGCGTTGTGTGACGCTCTATTGGGTGCGATTGCTGCGGGTGATATTGGTCGTCATTTCCCTGATACCGATGACGAATGGAAAGGTGCGGATAGCCGTGAGCTACTGAAAGATGTTTACCGTCGAGTAAAAGAACAAGGTTACGTGATTGGTAATGCCGATATTACTATCATGGCGCAAGCTCCAAAGATGGCGCCTCATATAGACTCTATGTGCCAAGCTATTGCTCAAGACCTAGAAACCAGCATTAGCAATGTGAATGTAAAAGCGACGACCACTGAGCGTTTAGGTTTTACAGGTCGCAAAGAGGGCATCGCATGTGAAGCGGTGGTCCTAATTACTAAAAGTGCGTAAGCACCAACACGAAAAGAACAGCATGTCAGATATTTTATCTTCATTGGCTTATCTAAACGGTAAACCAACTGCGAAAGCAAAACTAAAAGCAAAAGCCGAACACTTTGTCGTTAATGAAGACTTGGGTTTTGAGTTTGCTGGTGAAGGCGAGCACCTAATGGTTCGTATTCGTAAAACTGGTGAAAACACGAGCTTCGTAGCAAACGAGCTGGCTAAAGCTTGCGGTGTTAAGTCGAAAGACGTGAGCTGGGCGGGTTTGAAAGACCGCCACGCTGTGACAGAGCAGTGGTTGAGCGTTCACCTACCGAAAGGTGAGCCTGACTTTTCAGGGTTCTTAGCACAATACCCAAGCATTGAAATCTTAGCGACAGCGCGACACAACAAAAAGTTACGTCCAGGCGATTTAGTTGGCAACCAATTTGAGTTGACCTTGTCTGAAGTAACGGATTGCGATGATGTGGTCAAGCGTTTGGAAAAAGTCGCTCAAGTGGGCGTGCCAAACTACTTTGGTGCTCAGCGTTTTGGCAATGAAGGTAACAACCTATCTGAAGCTCGTCGTTGGGGCCGCGATAACGTTCGTACTCGTAACCAGAATAAGCGCAGCTTGTACCTTTCTGCTGCTCGTTCGTGGATTTACAACCTGATCCTTTCAGACCGTATTGAGCAAGATGCGTTTGCATCAGCATTGGTTGGCGATATCGTGGTGAAAGACGGTGCTCAACTGGCAGTAACAGCAGACAACATTGAAGCTGTAAACCAAGACATTGCGAACGGTTCTGCTTTGATAACTGTTGCTTTGGCTGGCGATAATGCCTTACCAACGATTGATGAGTCTCAAGCTCTAGAACAGAAACACCTTGATGCTGAACCGGATCTAATGGCTCTGATTCGTGGTAACCGTATGCGTCATGATCGCCGTGAAGCGTCACTGAAACCAACAGACTTAACTTGGGAAGTGAACGAAGATAATGTCACGCTTAAGTTCTCTCTTGATGCGGGTTGTTTCGCAACTGCGATCGTTCGCGAATTGGTTGAAGAAGTACACGTAGAGAGAACCTACGAGCAATAACGATTCTGCTTGGAGCTGAGTCACTTGATATTGGAATTTAAGTGACTTGGCTTAGCATGGGAACAAAAGAAAGGATACAAGATGAAGATTTTACTCAGCAATGATGATGGTGTGCATGCTCAAGGTATTCATGAGCTGGCAAATGAGCTACGTGATCTTGCTGACGTTATCATTGTTGCCCCTGACCGTAATCGCTCGGGTGCGTCAAATTCATTAACTTTAGAACAGCCTCTGCGTGTTCAAGAGATTACTGAAAATACCTATTCGGTACAAGGAACACCGACCGACTGTGTGCATTTTGCGTTAAACGAACTGCTAAAGAATGACATGCCTGATCTGGTATTAACGGGCATTAATCACGGTGCTAACCTGGGTGATGACGTGCTTTATTCCGGCACGGTGGCTGCAGCAATGGAAGGGCATTTTCTAGGCGTTCAATCGGTAGCGTTTTCTCTGGTGGGAAAAAAACATTTTAAGACAGCGGCAGCGATTGCTCGTCGTATTGTCGAACAACATTTAGCAAACCCAATCCCGACCAACCGCTTGTTGAACGTAAACGTTCCTGATTTAGCCTTAGAACAACTCTCTGGTACTCAGGTGACGCGCTTAGGTGCTCGTCATCACGCTGAAGATATGATCAAGCAAAAAGACCCGCGTGGTCACGATATCTATTGGCTTGGCCCTCCGGGTAAAGAGCAAGATGCCGGTGAAGGTACCGATTTTTACGCGATTGAGCATGGCTTTGTGTCGGTAACACCGTTGCAGGTTGATCTGACGGCGCATGAGTCGTTGGGTGCGATGGCAACATGGTTAGGGGAGAAGTAAGTGAGTAATCCGCAAGCTGAGCGTTTAATTACTTTCCTGATTGAAAATGGTATTCAGGATCAAAAGGTTCTTGATGCGATTTACCAACTGCCGAGAGAGAGCTTTTTATCACAGGCGATGTATCACCAAGCCTATGATAATAATGCGCTGCCTATCGGTCAGGGTCAGACAATCTCACAGCCATACATTGTTGCTAAAATGACAGAGCTACTTGAATTACAACAAGATAGCCGTGTCTTGGAGATCGGAACGGGTTCTGGTTACCAAACTGCGGTATTGGCTCAACTTGTTGATCATGTGTATTCGGTTGAAAGAATAAAGTCGCTACAATGGGATGCCAAGCGTAGGTTGAAGCAACTCGATTTCTACAATATCTCAACTAAGCACGGTGATGGTTGGCAAGGTTGGTCTTCAAAAGCCCCTTTTGATGCGATTATTGTCACCGCCGCTGCAGAGTCGATTCCTCAAGCGCTTCTGCAACAGCTGAAAGATGGCGGTCGTTTACTGATTCCAGTCGGTGATGACGAACAGCAACTATTGAAGATCGTTCGACACGGCGATGAGTTTTTATCGAGTGTTATCGAGATGGTGAGATTTGTACCTCTTGTTCCTGGTGAGCTAGCTTAATAACAAGATTAATGGTGTAGGTGGATAGAGAGTCGATGCGTTCGAAGTTGTTAAAAGGAAGTACTTTACTGCTTAGCTGTGCCCTTGTTGGGTGTGCAGCGAATTCGCCTGCGCCCGTTTCAAACCTAAACAAGAATTACTCATCGATTGATCGTGGTAGTTATCGTGGCAGTTACTATGAAGTTAAAAAAGGCGACACCCTTTACTTCATTGCTTATGTCACCAATAAAGACGTTAAAGACCTCATCGGTTATAACAAGTTGTCTGCTCCTTACACTATCCACCCAGGGCAGAAGCTTAAGTTATGGCGTCCTAGCTACAACGCGCCAGCGTATGGTAAGTCAACGGTAGCGGCAGCAGCAGTTGCTGCGCCTGTCGCCGCATCCACAACGTCATCTGCGGCAAGTAAACCGAAAACCACACCACAAAAGAGCAAAAACTCTAAACCGGCTCCAGCTCAAAATACCACCAAAGTGGTGAAAAAAGATCCACCAAAGAAGGTTGAACAATCCAAATCAAAGGAGTATGTTGGTTCTAAAGGTAAACAGAATGTTACACCGTCCACCAAACCAACAAGTGATAAAGTATCCAAATGGTTATGGCCAACTAAAGGGAGAGTAATCGAGAATTTCTCTGTAGGCGAACAAGGAAATAAAGGCATAGACATAGCAGGACAGCGAGGTCAGCCAATAGTATCTACTGCAGGGGGAACGGTTGTTTATTCGGGTAATGCACTACGAGGCTACGGCAATCTAGTGATTGTGAAGCACAATGATAATTACTTAAGTGCATACGCGCATAACGACCGACTATTAGTATCTGAAGGGCAAAGTGTGAAACCAGGGCAGAAGATTGCAACAATGGGAAGCTCTGGAGCCAGCAGTGTTAGGTTGCACTTTGAGATTCGTTACCAAGGTAAATCCGTTAATCCAAAACGATATTTACCTTAAATACAATATGCAAAAATTACGTATTGTATGGAGTGACATAGTCATTTAGCGACATATGAAGTTGTAATGTCATGCTAATTTCGCCAGGGGGAGGCGTTATGAGTATAAGCAATGCAGTAACCAAAGAAGAGTTCGATCTTGACCAAGCAACCACGGAACCGGAAGCTCTTGGAAAAGCAAAACGAACAGTCACTAAGAAAACCGAAGCAAAAGAAGAAGTTGAAGTTACGTCTAAAAGTTTAGATGCCACTCAACTCTACTTAGGCGAAATCGGTTTCTCACCACTACTAACCGCTGAAGAAGAAGTGCTATACGCACGTCGAGCTCTACGCGGTGATGAAGCAGCACGTAAACGCATGATCGAAAGTAACCTGCGTTTAGTGGTAAAAATTTCACGTCGTTATAGCAACCGCGGCCTTGCACTTCTCGATCTAATCGAAGAAGGCAACCTAGGTTTGATTCGCGCCGTAGAGAAGTTTGATCCAGAGCGTGGCTTCCGCTTCTCAACTTACGCGACATGGTGGATTCGTCAAACCATTGAACGTGCGTTAATGAATCAGACTCGCACTATCCGTTTGCCAATCCATGTTGTGAAAGAGCTGAACATCTACCTACGTACTGCAAGAGAGCTATCACAAAAGCTTGACCATGAACCAACGGCAGAAGAAATTGCTTCTAAGCTAGATAAGCCTGTTGGTGATGTGAGTAAGATGCTTCGTCTAAACGAAAGAGTGAGCTCTGTTGATACGCCAATTGGTGGTGACGGTGAGAAAGCACTGTTGGATATTATTCCAGACATCAACAATTCAGATCCTGAGGTTTCAACTCAAGATAGCGATATCAAGAACTCATTGATTTTCTGGCTTGATGAACTGAATCCTAAGCAGAAAGAGGTGCTTGCACGTCGCTTTGGACTACTGGGTTACGAACCGTCAACACTAGAAGAAGTAGGCCGTGAAATTAGCCTGACTCGTGAACGTGTTCGTCAAATCCAAGTTGAAGGTCTTCGCCGTCTACGTGAGATTCTTATCAAGCAAGGTCTGAATATGGAAAATCTGTTCAACGTAGAAAATGAATAAATGAACTGATGATGTTTCTTTGAATAGAAGACAAATAAAAACGCTGACTCTAAGTCAGCGTTTTTTTTGTTTTGGCTTTTGTATTTCATGCTGCTGACTTAAGCGACAGTACAAAACGACAATAACAAGCTACTTGGAAAGAGACTAAAGCAACTTCTTCAAACGGTAGATCTCTTCTAATGCTTGGCGAGGAGTTAAATCATCAGGATCAACATTCGCTAGCGCTTGCTCTACTTCACTCGGTTCTGGGATCAGGCTCAGTTGGTTTGCGATATCGACACCGCTTGGCTTCGATGTTGGCGACTCCATACTTAACGCTTCTAACTGAGTCAGCTTCGCACGAGCATTCTTGATCACTGCTTTCGGTACGCCAGCTAAACCTGCAACCGCTAGACCATAAGATTTACTTGCAGCACCTTCTTGAACTGCGTGCATAAAGGCAATGCTATCACCATGTTCAACCGCATCTAAGTGTACGTTTGCTAAAGTTGGAAGTTGGTTAGGTAGTTCAGTTAGCTCAAAGTAGTGCGTTGCAAACAGTGTCATCGCATTGATTTGATTGGCTAGCCACTCTGCACTTGCCCAAGCCAGAGACAGGCCATCGTAAGTACTGGTACCACGACCGATTTCATCCATTAGCACAAGGCTGTTTGGTGTTGCATTGTGCAGGATATTTGCGGTTTCTGTCATCTCAACCATGAAGGTTGAACGGCCAGAAGCCAAATCATCGGATGCGCCAATACGCGTAAAGATACGGTCGATAGAGCCGATGGTTGCGCTTTCTGCAGGAACATAACAACCGATATGAGCCATCAATGCGATGAGTGCCGTTTGGCGCATGTAGGTCGATTTACCACCCATGTTGGGACCCGTGATGATCAGCATCTTACGTTGATCATTCAGGTCGATAGGGTTAGCAATGAAAGGTTCGTCCATCACTTGTTCAACAACAGGGTGACGACCGGCCTGAATTTGTACGCCAGCAGACTCTGTCATGGTTGGACGACAGTAATCAAGGGTATCTGCACGCTCAGCCAAGTTCTGTAGAACATCAAGCTGAGATACTGAAGAGGCGATATTTTGTAGGCGCTCTAGATACGGCAGTAGTAAGTCAAACAACTCTTCCCACAGCTGTTTCTCGATAGCGAGTGCTTTCGACTTAGAGTTAAGTACTTTGTCTTCGTGCTCTTTTAGCTCAGGAATGATGTAACGCTCAGCATTTTTCAGCGTTTGACGACGAACATAGTGTGGCGGCACAAGATGGCTTTGCCCACGGCTTACTTGAATGAAGAAACCATGTACGTTGTTGTAGCCAACTTTTAGCGTGTCGATGCCATGACGTTCACGCTCTTCTTGCTCAAGCTTATCAAGAAATTCAGTTGCGCCTGCTGCAAGGTCGCGCCATTCGTCTAACTCGGCATTGTAGCCTTCTGCAATCACACCACCGTCACGGATAACCACCGGTGGGTTCTCTTTGATTGCACGTTCAAGCAGCTCAGAAACCTCATCCACAGGAGAAGCATATTGAGCAAGTTGAGTTAGGTATGGGTGCTTCAGTTGCGTCAGTGTTTCAGCAAGCTCTGGCAAATATTCCATTGCTTGGCGAAGACGCGCCATATCGCGAGGGCGAGCAGAGCGAAGTGCTAATCGAGCGAGAATACGTTCGATATCACCAATCTGTTTTAAGGTTGGCTGTAGTTCTGTGAATAGAGCCAAATCTTTCATTTCACCAATTGCATCTAAGCGCTGATCGAGTGCAGATATATTGCGCATTGGTTGATGTAACCAACGCTTAAGCATACGGCTACCCATTGCTGTCGCAGTGTGATCAAGTACTTCGGCAAGGGTGTTATCAGTACCACCCCCAAGATTTTGCGTGATCTCCAAATTACGACGAGTTGCAGCATCAAGGATCACCGAGTGATCTTGTTTATCCATCGTGAGTGAACGGATATGAGGGAGGGCAGTACGTTGGGTATCTTTCACGTATTGGATCAAACAACCAGCCGCACATAGACCCAGTTTCGCGCTTTCTACGCCAAAGCCAACCAGATCGCGAGTACCAAACTGCTTATTCAATTGCTGCTTAGCGGTGTCTAATTCAAATTCCCATACAGGGCGGCGGCGGTTGCCATTACGGCTTGCCATTAAATCGACGGGTTCGAAATCTTCAGGGAACAGCAGTTCACGCGGAGAGGTTCTTTGTAGCTCTGCCGCCATCGCTTCTTCTGTTTCTGGCTCGCAAAGTTGGAATCGGCCAGAGGTAATATCAAGTGTCGCATAACCGAATTTACCGTTGTGGTGATAAATGGCTGCAATTAGGTTATCAACGCGTTCAGAAAGCAAGGCTTCGTCGGTTACGGTACCCGGTGTCACGATACGCACTACTGCGCGCTCAACAGGGCCTTTTGAAAGTGCTGGATTACCAATCTGTTCACAAATTGCTACGGACTCACCAAGTTGCACTAACTTTGCAAGGTATCCTTCAACCGCATGGTATGGAACACCTGCCATCGGAATCGGTTCACCATTTGATGAGCCACGCTTAGTCAGTGAAATATCGAGGAGTTGAGAGGCTTTTTTAGCGTCATCGTAGAAAAGCTCGTAGAAATCGCCCATGCGGTAGAACAGCAGAATTTCTGGGTTTTCTGCTTTCAGTTTTAGATACTGCTGCATCATGGGAGTATGTTTTTGATCGGCTTTCACAGTTAACTTCTTTCGTTTATTTCTATTGCGGCTTAGGATACGTGAAAGCGTTTCGTGCGAAAAGCGGCTGATGCGAAAAGATGCGAATCCAAATGATATGACAGTAAATAAAGGGAAGCAGATGATGCAGATGACTCAAGACCTTAGTGAGCAGCTTGGACATTTACTCGCTAAACACAAACACGTGTTAGTGACGGCTGAATCTTGCACTGGCGGAGGTGTCGCGAGTGCAGTCACCGATATTGCGGGCAGCTCTGGATGGTTTGATCGCGCTTTTGTTACGTACAGCAATGAAGCCAAACAAGAGATGATCGGTGTACAGCTTAAAACCTTAATGGAGTTCGGCGCCGTGAGTGAGCCTGTCGTAATAGAAATGGCGAGCGGGGCATTGCAACATTCAAACGGGACGATCTCTGTATCAATCAGTGGCATCGCTGGCCCAGGTGGCGCGACCGAAGATAAGCCTGTTGGTACAGTATGCTTCGCGTGGAAAGCGCTAAATGGCTGGGATAAAGTAGAAACGCATGTATTTACAGGCGACAGATCACAAGTACGCCAACAAGCCACGCACCATGCCCTGCAAGTTATTTATGATTACCTATCAATGGAAGGTAAGTAACATTTGTACAAATTATTTTCATACAGGTATAGACACTGTATGAATCAACAGTATAATGAGAGCCAATTAGTCACCCCTATGTGGGTTAGAAATAGATTCTAGATCGCTTGTTGAGACAACCGATTATGTGGAGATAGAAATGGACGAGAATAAACAAAAAGCGTTAGCCGCAGCCCTTGGTCAGATTGAAAAGCAATTTGGTAAAGGTTCTATCATGCGTCTTGGTGATAACCGCACAATGGACGTAGAAACTATTTCTACAGGTTCTCTATCTCTAGATATCGCACTAGGTGCTGGTGGCCTACCGATGGGACGTATCGTAGAAGTTTACGGTCCAGAATCATCAGGTAAAACAACGCTAACGCTTGAGCTTATTGCTGCAGCACAGAAAGTGGGAAAGACGTGTGCATTCGTTGATGCGGAGCACGCACTAGACCCTATCTACGCTCAAAAGCTTGGTGTTGATATCGATGCACTTCTTGTTTCTCAACCAGATACTGGTGAGCAAGCGCTGGAAATCTGTGATGCACTGGCTCGTTCAGGTGCAATCGACGTTCTTGTTATTGACTCAGTAGCAGCCCTAACACCAAAAGCAGAAATCGAAGGCGAAATGGGCGACAGCCACATGGGTCTTCAGGCTCGTATGCTTTCTCAAGCAATGCGTAAGCTGACGGGTAACCTTAAGCAGTCTAACTGTATGGCTATCTTCATTAACCAAATTCGTATGAAAATTGGTGTGATGTTCGGTAACCCAGAAACAACAACAGGTGGTAACGCACTTAAGTTCTACGCATCTGTTCGTCTTGATATTCGCCGTACTGGTGCGATTAAAGATGGTGATGAAGTTGTTGGTAACGAAACTCGTATCAAGGTCGTTAAGAACAAGATTGCTGCACCATTCAAACAAGCTGAGACTCAAATCCTTTACGGTAAAGGCTTCAACCGCGAAGGTGAGCTTATCGACTTAGGTGTTAAGAATAAGCTAGTAGAAAAAGCAGGCGCTTGGTACAGCTACAAAGGCGATAAGATCGGCCAAGGTAAAGCTAACGCTGGTAAATACCTACGTGAAAACCCAGAAGTTGCTCTAGAGATCGATACTAAACTTCGTGAGTTACTACTGACTCCTGCTGTTCTTGAAGAGAAAGACGTAGAGAAAGAAGAAGAAAACGAAGAGCTATAAGCTCACGTTTTATAGAGTGGATGTTTGAAAGAAGCATCCGCTTTGAAAGAATTTAAAGCCTCGCATATTTTATGCGGGGCTTTTTTATTGGATCTGCTCCGTCGAGCATGTCTTTGGTCAAATCTCTCTCGTTGACTGAGTTTCTTCGGTACTAGGTCGTCAATTTAGTTCTGCTTTTCCACGGCAAGATATAGTGGAATATTCTTCATTTTATCGAATTCCCACTAAAATCCTGCCCAAGGGTGTCTTTTCTACAAGAAAACTAGTCGAAGCCTTAACCATGATCTACAATACGGCAAAATTCTAACTCGACTATTTTCAGGAAGAGCTGCATGTACATGAGCACTGATGAGGTTCGCAACGCGTTCCTTAAGTTCTTTGAGAGCAAAGAACACCAAATCGTAGACAGTTCATCGTTAGTTCCACATAACGATCCAACCCTGCTATTCACTAACGCAGGTATGAACCAATTCAAAGATTGCTTCTTAGGCGCCGAAAAGCGTGCCTACACTCGAGCAACTACGGCTCAGCGTTGTGTACGTGCGGGTGGTAAACACAATGACCTTGAAAACGTAGGTTTCACGGCTCGTCACCACACGTTCTTCGAAATGCTAGGCAACTTCAGCTTTGGCGACTACTTCAAAGAAGAAGCGATTGGATTTGCTTGGGAATTCCTGACTGAAACTCTTCAACTGCCAAAAGATCGTCTACTGGTAACGGTATACGAGACAGATGATGAAGCATTCGATATCTGGAACAAGAAAGTAGGTGTTCCTGCTGACCGTATCGTTCGCATTGGCGACAAAGAAGGCGGTAAACAGTTCGAGTCTGATAACTTCTGGACGATGGGTGACACAGGTCCTTGTGGTCCATGTACTGAAATCTTCTACGATCACGGTGAGCACATCTGGGGCGGCCGTCCTGGTACACCTGAAGAAGATGGTGACCGTTTCATCGAGATCTGGAACAACGTATTCATGCAGTTCAACCGTCACGCTGACGGCACAATGGAACCGCTACCTAAGCCTGCTGTAGATACAGGTATGGGTATTGAGCGTATTTCTGCAATCATGCAGGGCGTTCACTCTAACTACGAAATTGATGTATTCCAAAAGCTAATCAAAGCGACTGCGGAAGTTGTTGGTCATGACGATCTATCTAACCAATCGCTACGCGTTATTGCTGACCACATCCGTTCTTGTTCATTCCTAATTGCTGACGGTGTTATGCCTTCAAACGAAGGTCGTGGCTACGTTCTACGTCGTATTATTCGTCGTGCAGTTCGTCACGGTAACAAGCTTGGCGCACAAGGCGTGTTCTTCCACAAACTTGTGGGTGTGCTGGCTGAAGTGATGGGCTCTGCGGCAGATGAACTTAAGAAACAGCAAGAGCTTGTTGAAAAAGTACTTCGCATTGAGGAAGAGAACTTTGGTCGTACTCTAGAGCGCGGCATGGTTATTCTTAATGACGCACTAGATGCACTTGAAGGCAAAGAGCTTGACGGCGAAACAGTTTTCAAACTTTACGATACATACGGCTTCCCAGCTGACCTTACTAACGATGTAGCTCGCGAACGCGATTTTACTATCGATGAAGAAGGCTTTGAGAAGGCGATGGAAGCACAGCGTAAGCGTGCACGTGAAGCAGGCCAATTCGGCACGGATTACAACGCGACAATCAAAGTAGACACCAACACTGAGTTCTGTGGTTACACAGCAACTGAAGGTGCTGGTGAAATCTCTGCGCTATTCGTTGACGGCGAAGAGGTTGCTTCACTATCGGCTGGCGACAAAGCAATCATCATCCTTGAAGAGACACCATTCTACGCTGAGTCAGGCGGTCAATGTGGTGATGCTGGTACACTAAAAACAGCGTCGGGTCTTTTCAAAGTACAAGACACTCAGAAGCTAGGTAACGCATTTGCGCACCACGGTGAGCTAGTTGAAGGTGTATTTGCTAAGGGCGATAAAGTAGAAGCAACGGTTGACGCTGAGCGTCGAGCTGCTATCTCACTAAACCACTCTGCCACTCACTTACTTCACTCTGCATTGCGCGAAGTGCTAGGTGAGCACGTTGCTCAGAAAGGTTCTTTAGTTAAGCCAGATAACCTACGTTTTGACTTCTCTAACCTTGAAGCGGTAACACCAGCACAGATTAAAGAAGTAGAGCGTCTAGTTAACGCACAAGTTCGTAAGAACCATGTGATTGAAACGAACATCATGGACATCGAGTCAGCGAAAGAAAAAGGTGCAATGGCACTGTTTGGCGAGAAGTACGATGATGAAGTTCGCGTTCTATCTATGGGCGATTTCTCTACTGAACTTTGTGGTGGTATCCACGCTTCAAACACAGGTGATATCGGCCTATTCAAGATCACTTCTGAAGGTGGTATTGCTGCGGGTATTCGTCGTATTGAAGCGGTAACAGGTGAAGCTGCTCTAGATGCTGTAGAAGCTCAGGCTAACGCTTACGAAGAGAAACTTGCTGAATCAGCTAAGAAAGCGAAATCGCTAGAGAAAGAAATCCAACTGCTTAAAGAAAAGATGGCTGCTGCAGAAAGCGCAAACATCATGGGCAAAGTAGAAGACATCTCTGGTACTAAAGTTTTGGTTGCTGCAATTGAAGGCGCAGACAACAAGAACCTACGTACTATGGTTGATAACGCTAAAAACCAAGTAGGTAGCGGCATCATCCTGATCGCGAACGTAGCAGACGGTAAAGTTGGCTTGATTGCTGGTGTAACCAAAGACCTAATCGGCAAAGTAAAAGCGGGTGATCTCGTCAAGATGGTTGCTGAGCAAGTTGGCGGTAAAGGTGGCGGTCGTCCAGATATGGCTCAAGCGGGCGGTACAGACGTTGCAGCACTGCCAGAAGCGCTTAAATCTGTGCGTACTTGGCTAGAAGAGCGTCTTTAAGCTTAAGTAATTGATACAAAGATGCCCAATCAGTTGATTGGGCATCTTTTATTGTGCGCCGAGCATGGCGT
>NZ_JBFRPB010000031.1:0-38947 GCF_041471785.1 Vibrio sp. 10N.261.51.C6
TTTTACTTTAATTGGTATAAGTGGCTGCTTTTTCGTTTAATAACTTTATAGCGGTTTAGCTGGCAAGCCGTTTAGTTCGCTAACTGATTAATTAGAAAGCTTAGCCTCGACTTGCCCAAGTGCGCGTTGGTACATAAACCAAGCACATGTACCGGCAAGCACATTACCCACCATGGCACCCCAGAACAGGCCTTCAATACCAGCAAGCTGCGAACCAATCCACAAGCAAGGCAAGAAGAAGGCGAACAGGCGCAGTGCTGATATCGTTAAGGCAGTATAAGACTTACCAAGCGCATTCGAGATAGAAACCATCAGCATACAGATACCCAACGGCCCTAAACTGATAGGAACGATAAGTAAGTGGTAGTTCAAAATGGTCGAGACTTCGTCTTCGCTGGTCATGAGATTTGCCAACCCGCCAGAGAACATCCAAGTTACCAGTGCGATCACCAATTGGAATCCTAATACAAACATCACGGCAATCTTCACAAGACTACGTATGTTCCCTAGGTTCTTTTCTCCCAACATTCGGCCAATCATAGGTGGCATCGACATAGTCAGAGCAAGCACTGCAACAATCGAAAAGAACTCAAAACGTGAACCTAGCGCCCAAGCTGCAACGGCTGCTGTGCCGTAGCCTGCAAGCAGTTTGGTGGCGAGCATCGAAGAGACTGGTGGCAGTAGCTGACTGATCATCGCAGGCCCCATGATGTTTCCTATAGAACGAATACTCTTGCCGATATCAAGATCGTGCCAGTCGAATGTCATCCAATGCTTCTTAGTTACCTTAGGAGCAACGATAAAGATACCCGCACTGAACGCCAAGATGGTCGCAATCGCGGCTCCGTTGATGCCCATGTCGAGCGTGAATATGAAAATCGGGTCCAATATCAAGTTGATGATGCTGGTCGCGATCATCATCGAACCGGGCAGCATGGTATTACCATTGGCACGACACACACTGTAGAAAAAGTAGAGCAGTGCGCCTGTCCAAGAGCTTACCAGCCAATAGATCCAGTAATAATCAATGATCGGCAGTACCGTCGGTGGTGCATCGAGGAGTTGTAAAATAGGACCACGCAACAGATAGATGATGACCGAGAACAGCGCGACACTCACACTGCCCATCGCAACGACTAATCCGCCGAGCTGTTTGGCATAGCGTATCTCGTTAGCCCCAATAGCTCTCGCGATCACAGCCGTTGTCGCGATGCCTAGTCCGACTTGAATCCCGATAATGATCATCTGAATTGGTAGCGTGAAGCCTTGAACCGCGAGCGGCAGTACGCCTAACTGGCCAATAAAAGCACTGTCTACAAGTTGGAAGCTCATCAGGGAGAGCACCCCAAACAGCATTGGCCATGTCATTGTATAGAGTTGTCGGCCAAGAGAAGGCGAGGGAGTTGCGGTCGTAGAATTCATAACACTCTTATCAGTCTTGAAGGTAGGTTTGTCGTAGTGACAATCCACTCAATGAAGAATTGCGTAAAGGATAACGTAACGTTAGCTCGATACCAATAAATGTCATTAAATCTATCGATATTACCTTTGCACAGTTTCATCGGTATGTGAGCATTGTGCAATGCAACTTTATGCGTTCGCTTATTGAAATTTAAGGTGTCGTATCTTGTTTCTGAGTTTTATATTAGCGGATTGGGTCTAAAGGTTTTCCATTCGACTATTTCTAATGTTTCGCTTTATCCCGATAACTTGGTGGCGTGACTCCAACCCAACCTTTGAATGCACGATTGAAATTACTCAAGTCGCTGTAACCCACTTGCCAACTGATGTCTTGAACAGAAAGGTTGGTCTCTTCAAGTAGCTGTTTTGCTTTAGCTTCCCGAACTTGTTCTTTGGCTTGTTTAAAGAGAATGTTTTTGCTCTTCAGGTTTCTCTGCAGCGTTCGTTTTGTCATGCCGAGCATGGTCGCAAACCACTCAATATTGAACCAAGGTAGAGTCGCATAGGTGTCTATTAATATCTCTACAGCGTGATGCCAATCTTGGGTACTATTTCGTTCTGAAATGGCACGATAATCATCGGGCAGCGGAATCGAGAACGCACCGTATTGCTCTTCAAACTGAATATCTGAATCAAAGAAATGCTTAGGTAATTTACGTGCGCTGTTGTTCTTAGAGACCAACTTGGCGTGTGATGGTTGCCAGCGACTGTCAATGAACTTACGGCATAGGCTAATCACGGTCAGGGCGCGAAACCATTCTGCTTGTTCAAAACCTGAGGTCGATGGGTGATAGCAACTTCGATGACACAGCCACCACAATCCATCGCTTTTTTCCGTCCATATGGTGACGTGATTACTTAAGGTCGATATTTCAGTAATCAAGCAGCGTACCGCTTGCTCGAGAGAAGTGCATTGTTCAATTTTTCGGTCTAGCTCAGGTGACAATTGCTCTAGAGAGGCCTTACGTCCAACCTCAATCCCTATCGAATAGCCAAACTTACGCTCAAGGCCATGAATGAAGCGAATCACGTCTTGTGTAGGAAGCCATTGATTGGATTGTGTCAGTTCAATGGGTAGACCGCACGCAACGGCGACGGTGCGCCAATCCAGTCTATGTTTGTCACAATACTGAATATATGGAGCAATGTTACTGGTCGAAGTGAGCAGTATGCTGGTGGTGTTCGATGATGCTTTCATTGTTTTGTGCCTACCATTAAATGTCATCAAGTGACCTAATTAAGTGTAGCGCATCTCCCTATACTTTTCCAAACCCAAACAGGAGAACAATTATGAAACTTAAACACATTGCCGTTCTAGTATCGTTAGCGACCCCATCATCATTTGCTCTTGCAGCAAACCCAGTTGAAGAAGCTCTGAAAGTTGAAGGTGCTCAAGTTACCTTGACCGTGAAAGAGGCGAGCACAGCATTTACCCCAAGTTTTACTGACTCAGCTCGTGAGTTATTCAATAACTTTCATTGGCAGATGGGCGGCGACCACAGCGTTTACTACAACATGCACATGAGTGAGTTTCTACCAACGGCACTGGCGGCTCCAAACGAAGAGTACAAGCCTTTAGTCAAAAATATCGACCCACGACTCGCTGCACTGAAAGTTGATACTGAAAGCAAAGGTCAGTTGACAATGGATGAGTACTTGGCGGATGAACAGTTCCGTACCCAAGGCTTTATGTTGATTCACAAAGGGGAGATCGTTTACGAAGCTTACCCAGGTATGAAGCCGACAGATACGCACGTTTGGGCATCTACAGCAAAAACGACGGTTGGCACAGTGATCGCAATGTTAGTGGAAGAGGGTAAAGTCGACCCTGAAAAAGAGATCGCTGAGTATGTTTCTGAATTGAAAGGAACGAACTGGGATGGCATCACAGTACACCAAGTTCTGAACATGTCGACCGCGCTAGACAATGAAGAGACATTAGAGTCTATCTTGAACCCAGACTCTGATGTGGTGCGTTTCTTTGCGGCATCGTTTAACTCACCTCGTGCAAAAACGGGTGAAATGGAAACTTGGATGGAAGTGGCTCAAGGTGCACAGAAACTGGAAGGTGAAAAAGCCGGTGACCATTTCCGTTACGCATCTATCAACACCATGGTGCTGACTAAGTTAGTTGAAAACGTTGAGAACAAAACTTGGACTCAAGTATTCGAAGATCGTGTTTGGTCAAAAGTGCACGCACGTCAACCAATGCAATTCAACTTGACGCCAGATGGCATGGCGATCGCGGTTGGCTTGGTTTCATCAACGGTAGAAGACATGGCTCGCTGGGGAACACTATTTACACCTAGCTGGAAAGCGGTGGCTGATGAGCCAGTGGTGTCACAAGCTGTGATTGATCGTATCCGCAACGGCGGTGATCCAAAAGCATTCGTAGGTACTAGCAAAGAGAGCAGTTCACTGCACGCATACAACGAAAAAGCAGACTACAACGCATACCAATTTGATTTCATTTTCAATGACGGTGCAATGTCGAAAAGTGGCAACCTAGGCCAATTTATTTACATCGATCCTGCACGTGACTTTGTGGGTGTGATGTTCTCAACCAACCCATACCACTCAGGTTTTGGTGAGAATAAAGGCCCTGCACTAATGCGTTCGGCAGCAAAACTACTTGCTGACAAGTAATCTATTTATTACCTAACAGGATGTTCCAGGCTTCAAGGAGGAAGCAAACGACTTTCGAGAGATATAATGAAAAAGTTTGCTCTATTAATCCCGTTGAGTTTAGGTCTAGCCCTTCCTGCACATGCCGATTCAGATTCCGAACGTGTTATCGATCCTGCTGATGTCACTAAAGTTTATACTCAAGCTGCATTGATGGTGAATGGTAGTTCAGATATCCAATTTCAAGGGCAAGTTTCTGGCGGTTTAGAAAACGGTCAGCAGTTTGCCCTACTGGCCGAAGGGACGTTTGTCGATGAAAGCAACACAGCGCTTCGCGATCCAGACAAATTCGGTACAGAGTACAGCAACTCTAGAATTCAGTACTTCCACGTCTTTGAAACAGGGACGAAAGCTACGCCTAAAGTGGGTCTTTCATTAGATTATATTAATACGCGCAACAGTATTAAAAATGACTTATTGTCGGTTGGCGGTGTTGTTGCGATTAATCCAGCTTATACCGGTGGATTCCTGGTATTTCCAAGAGCAGGACTGATGACTGGTAGTATGGAGATCCCTGGCGTCACTTCATCTAAAGATGATTTAACGGGATACTCGCTTGGTTTGATTACCGCGAAGCATCTCGGTGACTCTGGCGCTTATGTGTCTTTGGTTCCTGAGTGGCAAGATCTTTCTGGTGATGATATCGACATGCAAAACTTCTCATTTAAAACATCGTTAAATGTGCCGATGAACACTGCAAGAACTTGGTGGTTGAATACGCGCTATGACATTACCAAAGCGGATGTTGATGTGAAAGGTGTGCCAATGCCGAATGGTTGGCAAACCGAAGCTTGGGTTGGTGTGAGATACTACTTCTAGCGCTCTAGCCAGCTAATTTGCAAAGAACCTAAAAAAGCCAGTCAACGTGACTGGCTTTTGTCGTTAAGGTACCGCGTGAAGCGTTACTTAGTTACTTAGTTACTTATTTATTAGCAACGTTACCTAGCTTCAACCACGTGTCGATAACCGTATCTGGGTTTAGTGAAACAGAGCTGATGCCTTGCTCCATTAACCACTCGGCTAGGTCGTCATGGTCAGATGGGCCTTGGCCACAAATACCTACGTACTTACCCGCTTTCGCTGCTGCATCGATAGCCATTTTCAGCATCGCTTTCACCGCTGGGTTACGCTCGTCGAATAAGTGCGCAACGTCACCTGAATCTCGGTCTAGGCCAAGTGTCAGCTGTGTCATGTCGTTTGAACCGATAGAGAAGCCATCGAAGTACTTCAAGAACTCATCTGCCAATATAGCATTCGATGGTAGCTCACACATCATGATGACTTTCAGACCTTGGTCGCCACGACGCAGGTTAAACTTCGCCAGAATGTCGATAACCGATGCCGCTTCGCTTGGAGTACGAACGAATGGAATCATGATTTCAACGTTCTTCAGTCCCATCTCGTTACGAACGCGTTTTAGCGCTTGAGTTTCTAGTTCGAAACAGTCTTCAAATACTGGAGAGATGTAACGAGATGCACCACGGAAGCCCAGCATTGGGTTCTCTTCATGTGGTTCAAATGTTTTACCGCCAACAAGGTTGCTGTACTCGTTCGACTTAAAGTCAGACATACGCACGATCACACGCTTAGGCCAGAATGCAGAAGCGATAGTCGCGATGCCTTCTGTTAATTTGCTTACGTAGAAATCGATAGGATCTTTGTAGCCACGAATACGTTCGTTGATTTCCGCTTTTAGCTCATCCGTTTGTGCATCGAAGTTAAGCAGCGCTTTAGGGTGAATACCGATCATCTTGTTGATGATGAATTCTAGACGAGCAAGGCCAACACCTTCGTTCGGGATTTGTGCAAAGTCGAAGGCACGATCTGGGTTACCCACGTTCATCATTACTTTGGTTGGTAGCATTGGTAGCTCATCAACCTCAGAACGTTTGATTTCAAAATCGAGTTCGCCGTTGTAAACGTAGCCTGTTTCGCCTTCTGAACATGACACTGTCACGGTATCGCCATCGTTTAGGCTGCTTGTTGCTGTACCACAACCAACAATCGCTGGGATACCAAGCTCGCGAGCAATGATCGCAGCGTGACAAGTACGGCCACCACGGTTAGTCACAATCGCAGACGCTTTCTTCATCACAGGTTCCCAGTCTGGGTCTGTCATGTCAGTTACCAGCACGTCGCCTTCTTGAACCAGTGACATTTGGTCTAGAGAATCAACCAAGCGAACAGGGCCAGAGCCGATACGCTGACCGATAGCGCGGCCTTCAACCAAGACATCCGCCTTATTGTTTAGCTCGTAACGCTCGATAACGTTTTGATCGCTTTGAGAACATACGGTTTCTGGGCGAGCCTGAACGATGTAAAGCTTGCCGTCGATGCCATCTTTCGCCCACTCAATGTCCATTGGACGTTGGTAGTGCTTCTCGATGATCATCGCTTGTTTTGCTAGCTCTTTGATCTCTTCATCGTTGAGTGAGAACTCGTTACGCTCTTGAGTGTCGGTGTCGATGATATCGACTTGCTTGCCGATTTCTTGATTGGTCGAGTAGATCATCTTGATCAACTTAGAACCAAACGTCTTTTTAACGATTGGGTAGTGACCTGCTTCTAACATTGGCTTGTGAACGTAGAACTCGTCTGGGTTCACTGCGCCCTGTACAACCATTTCACCCAAGCCCCAAGAAGAGGTGATGAACACGACTTGGTCGAAGCCAGACTCAGTATCAAGCGTGAACATCACACCTGAAGAGGCTTTGTCTGAGCGAACCATGCGCTGGATACCCGCAGACAATGAAATGCCACGGTGGTCAAAGCCTTGGTGTACACGGTAAGAGATAGCGCGGTCGTTAAACAGTGACGCGTAAACGTGCTTGGTTGCTTCGAGTACCGCGTCGATGCCTTTCACGTTAAGGAAGGTTTCTTGCTGGCCTGCGAATGAAGCATCTGGAAGGTCTTCTGCGGTTGCAGATGAACGCACAGCTACAGACAATTCTTCGTTGTCTTCGATTAGCTCGCGGTAGTTATCACGGATGTCTTGCTCTAGTGATTCTGGGAAGGGTGCGTCTAGAACCCATTGTCGAATCGTTGCACCTGTCTTACGCAGTGCGTCAACGTCTTCAACATCAAGTTCATCAAGTAGTTGGTGGATGCGCTCATCAAGACCTTTGTAGTCAAGAAAGTCGTTAAACGCATAAGAGGTGGTAGCAAAACCATTAGGTACAGAAACACCAGCATTGGACAGGTTAGAAACCATCTCGCCCAGTGAGGCGTTCTTACCGCCGACTTTGTCGACATCTTCCATGGATAGGCCATTGAACCATAGGGTATTATTTTGCATTTATTTCTCCAGAAACATAGCAAGCATTGTAGGGATTTAAAGGCAAACGATTACGTATCAGTTTAAAAAAATGTAAATTATTTTTTAAAGCTGTGGGGGACGTAATAGTCAGCAGGGTTTCGTTATATATATTATGGTTCCCATCCTACTCAAAATAATTTTAAACATTAAATAAAAAATGCAAATTGATATCCAAAGTCGTGATGTATTCTATGTTTCTGATGGAACGGCCATAACATGTGAGACTTTAGGGCATGTTGTTCTAGGTCAATTCCCTTTTAAAGCCAATGAAAAAACCTTTCCGTTTGTGGAAAGTGAGGACAAACTTTCTGATTTATTAAAAGAGATTGAAATTTCGTATCGTGATACGGGCAACCACCCGTTGGTCTTTTTTTCGATTGTGATTCCAGACATCAAGCAGAAGCTCTTGGAGGCACCAGCGCATTGTTATGACGTGCTAGAGAGTATTGTGCAGAAAGTGCAAGACGATACCCAAATGGCCCCGGTGCCTAAGCTGCAGCGCTCACGTAGTGTTAATAAAGATTCAGTGAAGTACTTCGACCGTATTGCTGCGATTGAATACACGCTGGCTCATGATGATGGCATCACGCTAAAAGGGCTTGAAGAGGCGGATATCATCCTATTGGGTGTGTCTCGAAGCGGTAAGACACCGACAAGTTTGTATATGGCGATGCAGTTTGGCTTGCGCGTAGCGAACTATCCGTTCATTCATGATGACTTGGCGCGCTTGAAGCTGTTACCCGAATTTGAGATCTACCGACACAAGCTGTTTGGTTTAACCATTGATGCGGAAAGGTTGACTGAAATCCGAGAGAATCGTTTAGCCGGCAGTGAATACGCGAGTGATTCGCAATGCTTGTATGAGTTGCAAACGGTAGAGTCGATGTTTCGCCGAGAAGCGATACCTTACATCAACACGTCTTCGCTATCGGTTGAAGAAATTTCGACACGAATCTTGGAGCGAACAGGGTTGAGAAGACGCTTGTTGTAGAAAAAGACAATTGAGTCATAAAAGTCGAAGCTCGTACGAACAATGGTTCGGGGAGCTTCGATTTTTCGTTTAGGCTGGTTGCTAACGGCTAACGGCTTAACAAATTAGCAAATTAGCGAAGAAGCTTGATGCCTAACGTTTGACTCTGTTTTTCTAACCAACGCTCAAGTGTTGGCGGCCATGTGATACTTGGTTCAACACAGAAGCCACGAAGCATTGAGAAATAGAGTGCTTGATCAACTAAAGGTAGCGATGACTCACCATTCTCTAGATCCAGTAAGAGTTCGGCATCTTTCAGTAATGGGTTAATCAGTTGAACGAACTGAGGCGTCTTTTCTAACAGTTCTTCAAAGTTAAAACCTTCGGTCTCTTTACTGGCACGCCAAGCTTCTTTGGCTCCAGCAGAGCGATATTCAGCCAAGTCGAGGTTCCACCAACGTGGGCGTCCAATCTGTTGAGTAAGAGGGAATGCGCGAGTTTGGAACACAGTCACTTGCTCAGATGGCACACGCTGCTCATCGTTTGATTTCAAGTCCATGAAGTACGCGATGATATCTAGGCTCTCTGCCATGATAGAGCCATCGTCTTTTTGTAAGACGGGCACCATCTTTTTACCGATCAGATCGATAAGGGTTTGGGCATCATCATAATCGACAGAAACAAGCTCAATGTTCAAGCCTAGCGATTGAGCAATGTAGGAGACTCTTGCACAGAAAGGGCAGTGATCGTAAATGTAAAGCTTCATAGCTTCCCTCATTCGGGTCATTCTTAGTATAAGATGATGCTAATGTACCAGAAACTTTCGCAGACAATAAGCCTTTGTTAACAAGAACTATTCACTGCGATTAAGTGCACGGGAATATCAAGAGAACGATGAGAATAAGCACCTAGTGTAGAAACTCGTTGCCTAATTCTATTGTCAGTTGAGTGCGGTTTTATTGTAACGAGTAAGCGAATGAGAAAGCTAGTGGGTAAATTACAGGCATAAAAAAGGCTCTGGCTGCTTACTCTAATGCAGAAGAGTGAAGTCAGCCAAAGCCTCAATTTTGTTACCTTTAGTAGAGTGACTACTAAAAGGGCAGAGTGGTTAAACTATGCTTTTTTAAGATCTTGCGCTGGGTAAGTAAGCGTCATTGCGCCTTCTACCGTTGTAACGTGAACGTAGCCGCCACCAGCACTTAGGCCAGTTACTACCATTTCACCTAGTTCAACACCTTTTGTTGCTACAACGCGATCATCAACTGAAAACACTTTACACACCTTCAATAAATTAAATAAATACGATAGATATCGAACGCGGATTTAAACAGATGGGACCTCAATCAACTAATCCGGTTATTTGTCGTAAAGATTAAATTCAGTTATGTATAAATAATTATGTATTAAAAATCAGTTTGTTAACTTACGCTGTGACGTTATTTATCCGCTGGATACACTACACCAACTTGTTGGCGCATCTCTGTAATTAACTTCGCAACCGTTAAAGCGCGCAGTTGGGCCTGCGCTTGTGTTGCGTTGTCGCCAGCAATGCAGCTAGCAAAGGCCTGCGCTTCGTAACTCATGGAGTTTTCGCTTTGTGCTTGAGTAAGGTTTTCTACCGTGCCATCGCGGTAGCGAATCTTAACGTCAGTACATTCAGCGATGTGATCGATGATGATCGCCCCTAATTCACCTTGGATCTCGCTTGGCGCATAAGAGTCGCTGACTTTGGAGTGCGCAAGGGTCACATCAAACTCAGGGTATTGGAAGATCGCACAGCCATGAGCATCGACACCTGAATCAAGTAGCTTTGCAGAAGCCTGTGCGTTTTCAGGTTTGCCAAATAGCGCGACTGTCGCGGCAACACAGTAAAAGCCAATATCGACCAATGAGCCGTTAGAAAAAGCTGGGTTGAAGGTATTTGGGTTCTCGCCGTTTAGGTATTTTTGGTAGCGCGATGAATACTGGCAGTAGTTGATGTGTGCTTTATGTACCTTGCCAATCTTTTCTAACCCAAGTTGAACTTGCTTAAAGTTCGGTAGGAATTGAGATTTATACGCCTCAAACAGCACCACACCGTTTTTCTCAGCGACTTCGAACATGCGTGTTGCTTCATCAATATTTGATGCAACCGGCTTTTCACAGATAACATGCTTGCCGTGTTCCATCATGAAGATAGATTGCTCGCAATGCAGTGAGTTAGGGGAAGCGATGTACACGGCTTCTACAGTGTTGTCATTGGCCAATGCGTCGAGTGAGTCATACGTGGTTTCAACGTCAAATTCTTGGGCGAACTGTGCCGCGCTGTCTAGATTTCGAGAGTAAACCGCAGCAAGTTGCATCGATTGAGATTCGTGCGCAGCTTGAACAAACTTTTGTGTAATCCAATTGGTTCCAATTACAGCAAACTTAATCATATAGGTATCCAGTCGTTAGTATATTGATTCTGCAGAGATAGTAGCACTCAACGGCTGGCAATGTGCCTGAGATTTACGGAACAATTTCCCTAAACATAGTGCCTAATATTAATGTTCAGCCTTCACAGAGCGTCTGAGTTGACCAGTGTAACGGTGCACAACTAAGCCATTTTTGCTAAGGTGTTATTGAATTCAAACAAGGTGATGATATGCAAATCCGGACGGCCAAGGTAACTGATATTAACGCGATCTTAGCGCTCTCTGAGCAGATAAACCGTCAACATCATCTTGGTGCGCCTATGGTATTTGCACCAGCGTCACAAGGCTTGGCCGACAGTGAAGAGTATTGGTTAGGTTTGATGCTTGACCCACTTGGCGCTTTCTTGGTTGCAGTAGACGACAAGCAAGTCGTTGGCTTTTTAGCGGGTAAGGTAACGCAGAACAAGGGCGTCAGTTTTATTCAGCCGCACAAGGTGGCAAGGGTCAATACGATTGTGGTGAACGATCAGGTTCAGAGCAAAGGTGCTGGTCGAGCGTTAATGAAGTCTTTTAATCAATGGGCGCAGGCGAGAGGAGCGATAGAACTTAGGTTGGAGGTAATGGAGTTTAACCAACAAGCTCAGGGTTTCTATGAGTCGTTAGGAATGGAAACTCAGTCACGAACCATGTCCATGCGTTTTGAGGAGCTCTAACGGTGCATCTTTTTTTGCCTTTATCACTGTGTTTACTGTTTGTGACTTCGAGTGTATACGCTGAGAAGGTTGTCGTTGAAAAGATCGTATCTGACGCGACGGCTATCGAAACTATCGTATTTGAATCGACATCTGCTCACTCTCAACGTGTCTCGACTTCTTTCTCTAGTTCAACCTCTTCAGTGAGCTCAAACTCCAAGCATGTGATTATTGTGGATGATGTTCTTAACAGTAGCCCTGATGAAAAGGTGGCTCAGCTTTCTCAAGGCTCATCGAAGCGCCCGCCTCAAAGTTCCTCTCGACAGTTTTACAACGTACCGGATAGCGCATCTGAGATAGATTCGCTGTCGCAAGTGGTTACGTTAGTTAAAGTCGATAAATCGAAACGTAGGATGTATCTGCTAAAAGGTGAAGAGGTGATTCAGGAGTTTCGTATTGCGCTAGGCAAACAACCGAAAGGGCATAAACGCTTTGAAGGGGACAACCGAACGCCGGAAGGGGAATACCAGCTCGATTATGTGATGGAAGAGTCGGACTTTTATCGCTCAGTACATATTAACTATCCGCAACCTTCGGATATGCAATGGGCAGAGCAAAATGATGTAGATCCTGGAGGAAACATCAAAATCCATGGCATCAAAAACGGCGAGCGTCGTTCGCCGAGCTTTATTCAAAGTTTTGATTGGACGGATGGCTGTATCGCGTTAACCAATCAAGATATGGATGAGTTTCTCCAACTTGTAAAAATGGGTACCCCTATCCATATCGAATGGTAGTCATTGGTACCCAGTTTTCTTAATCACTTTCCGCAGTCAATTAGCGCAATCAATTCGCGAAACCAATTCGTAAAAGCAACGTCCAAAATTAAACGCTAAAGCCGTTACAGTAAGACTCGACCTGCACTGAATATTGCAATCACAATCAGCAATGCAATGGTGACTGGCTTAAACTTCGCTCCACCAAATCTTTCGAACAGTTTAGAACCCACATAACCGCCAAACATGCTGCTTGGTAGAAGCGCGAGAGTCAGCCAAACTACATCGCGGTCGACTAACCCAGCGATAGATGCCGAAACAAACGCAGTGGAATCAGCCAATACAAAGAAGGCTATCAGGCCTGCTCTGGCAATGTGCGGAGCGACTGGGCTTGCTAATGCATGAGTGCCAATTGGAGGCCCTGACATCGAAGCCGCGCCGTTCATTACACCCGCAAGGCTTCCTAGAATATAGGGAGTAAATCTAGGTTCGCTTTTGTACTGGAAACCTTTGTAGATCATAAGTGCAGACGCAAAAATGAAGGCACTGATGATCAAGATGATCGTGTCTTGGCTAACGGATTTAAGCAGAAGTAAGCCGACTGGTGTGAAGGCAAAACAAGGGATAAATACCTTTAAAACCCAGCGCCAGTTAACGTGTTTTCGAACTTTAGGCAGTAATTGGATATTACCTAACAGGTCGATCAGCATGAATACAGGAACCAGTTCAATAACAGGTACGAATAACGCACTCAATGGCAATGCCACTAAGGTGAAACCAAAACCTGAGAAGCCACGAACAATAGCGGCGAAAATGAAGATTGCACCCAAAATTGGGAAGGTTGGACTAAAAATGAGATCCATAAATTAAGTAACCAATGAAGCTGTCTAAATGGAGCGAGCTAATGAAACCAAGTGAGTAGCGGAATGTACTCCTACTCACTTGTGTTTGCTACCTAATTTTGAGGTTTCCCGAGAGTTAGTTTTAAAGCCTCTCGGGGTTGTTTTTACAGTATTCGCTTGGTCAATTTATAGAGGTGAATTGATTCGGGAAATCAGTGAATACGGCATCTACTTTTGAGATGAATTTGAAGTGAGACGGATCGTTTACGGTGTAGCACCATGTTTGGATTTTTGCTTCACCTAGTGTATCGAGATCGCTCTGAATCACGTTTTCGTAGTTCATGTGGCAGCTGAACGCTTTCACCTGATCAATAAGCAAAAGATCGTCTTGAGAGAGCTGCTCTGTGATCACGCCAACGCGGTATCTTGGTAAGTGGTGAGCCATTTCTGCAACAACTTCATGGCTGAAACTTGAAAGCAGCACTCTGTCCGTGTCTATGTTTGAGCGGATCAGCTCACTGTGTAGAAGATCAACCACATGAGGGGCTTGGTGTCGGCTATCGACTTTTATCTCTAGGTTAACGCTGAGGTTATGTTCTTCAACAAGTTCAAGTAACTCGCTAAGTGTGAGTATTCTTTCTCCTTGGAACTGTTCTGACTTCCAGCTACCAAAATCAAGCTGACGCAGCTCTGCCAATGTGTGTTCATCAACACGGCCCTTGCCATCACTACAGCGCTCGAGAGTGTGGTCGTGACAAACCACAAGTTGATCATCCTGAGTTGGCTGAATATCTACTTCAATCCATTTCAAGCCGAGTTTAGCGGCTTGTTCAATGCTTGCTTTGGTATTTTCTGGGTGAGTACCTGCTACACCCCGATGACCTACGATGATAGACGACATAATTAATCCTTCTTAAAGACGCACCGTAAATATTTATTAAATATCAGTTTTCCCGAATACGCCAGAGTAATTGCTGGGCAAGAGTCTCTACACAGGATTCGGCTCATAAAAGTGATATTTTCCTCTTAGTACTTTCCTAGCAGTACTAAGTGGAAAAGCCTCTCGAGTGGAGAGGCTTTGGATGAGATGAGGCTTTGACCCGAACCTCGCTTTAGTGTGCGATATCGAGTTGGTTGTCTTTTACGCCGTTAATGCGGAACCAACCAGCAATACTGAATCGCTCTGTGTTGGTTGGCAGTACCTCGTGTGGGAACTGTTCAGACAAGAACACAAATAAGCGGCCTGACTTTGGTGGAATGGTCGCGATATGGTTGTCTTTTAGGTCGTAAACCACAAGCTCACCTGCGTCGTCTTCTGTCCACTCGTCGTTCATGTAGAACACAGTAGTCAAACGGCGGTTCTCATTGCCCTTGAAGCAGTCTAAGTGCTTCTGGTAGAAGTCGCCTTTTTCGTATTTAGCAAAGTGCGCTTCGTACTCGAACAGACCCAAAAAGAACGCTTGGTTTGCCGCTAAACGAATTTGTTCCATTTTGTCTAGGAACAGAGATGCTGGCTGACCCATATCGCGGCGCACCCATTGAATCTTGTCACTACGAATGGTCGACTCTCGCGTTACTTCATCGTTACGGCCAATCCTAGCCTTTTTCCAGTTCTCTGGAATGCAATCCCTCAATGCCACCACTTCTTCATGAGTTAAGAAGTCATCCCAAACAAAGTAGCCTTGGGTAGAAAGAGCATCGATTAGTTGGTTCATGTATAGCACTCAGACAATAAATTAGAGGCGCATATATAGTCCTAATAACTTAGGTCAACAAATCACGTATTTTGTCGTCACGATAAAAGAGCGGAAGAGCATGGTACTTTGATGTGATTTTATAGTTAACAAATTTGTTACAAATAAATGTGAGTTTGCTATGGTATAGGTCTGACCAGTTGTTTTATCACAAGGAGTGGGTTTGCAGCTGCATACCATTAAAGGTTACATCCAAGACATGTACTTGGTGGAGTATCCGGACAAATTACTGTTGCTCGATGGCGCATGTCGAGCCGATATTCCGCATTTGAAGGCTTTTATTGAAACCGAACTTATGCGTGATTTTTCTGATCTCCACACGGTTGTGGTGACACACATGCATCCTGACCATGCAGGGGCAGCGCACAAGCTCAGAAAGCTCACGAGCTGTAACTTGGTGGCAGCAAACCGAGATAAGGATTGGTATCACGGCATCGATGGCATTTTGATGCACCTGACCGACTTAGCGCTTGCTAGGTGGATGGCGAACCGCTTAGGCAGGCCTAAAGCAAACCTATGGTATTCAAGAAAGTTAAAGCCGGACTACAAGCTGTCTGATGGGGATAGTATTCCAGGGTTTGATGATTGGTTGGTTCTTGAAACACCGGGCCATACCGACCGTGATCTCTCGGTCTATTGCCCATCACACAGCGTGGCTTATGTGGCCGATTTAATGGTCGAGGTTAAGAAGAAGCTGATTCCGCCGTTTCCTATCTTTCACCCTAATAAGTATCGAGCGTCTGTATCGCGCATTTATGACATGCAACTTGATACCTTGCTGGTGGCGCATGGAGGAGAAGTCGATTTTAGTCAGACAGCTTTTGAACACTTATTGATGAGCGCCCCAAGAAGACCGGTGACACATTGGCGGGTAACCAAAATAAAAGCCAAGAAACTGTTGTTATCGATTTGGCGTTTTGGTTTTCAATCTCATGGTAAATCTAAGAAATAGATCAGTCAAAAGTGGCAACTCGAAATTAAAGAATTGAAAGCAATAAGGCCAGTCATGAGACTGGCCTTATATCGTTGTGACGAGCTTTAATTATAACCTGTGGAGCGGTTACGATGACTCGGATTAGTGAGTCAGCAGGAATTCACCCGCTGGGTCAACAATCACTTTGTCACTCATGCCTTGGCGACCAAGCAACATCATGTAAGTCATGTCTTGACGGTTGCTTAGCGTGATATCGATAGGCCATTCCTGACCACCGATTCTGAGCATGGTTTCAATCACGCAACGGTGTTCAACTTCGCCGTTAGATGATTTAATTTTCTTACTTGTTTTCAGTTTCGCCTTGCAGCGCACCGTCTCTTCTAGGTGATAAACGTCTGGGTGAAGGTCGAACTCTACGAATTTCTCACCATTTGATTTAACACATAGTAGATTGTCTACGTGTAGAGAAGAGGTTTTAGCCCCTGTATCAACACGTGTATGTAGTCCAGTTATCCCTAACTCTGGTAAGCAAAGTGCTTCGGTATTCCCTATGATCATTTTATTGTTCATTTTCTTTCCAATCATGAGTTATCGGTATTCAATCAGCCCTTGCCACGAGTACGGTTAGCGTTTGGTTTTGCATTCTTCTCGATGAATTCGAAAATCATGTCTGCTACATCTTTACCCGTTGCTTTCTCGATGCCTTCTAGGCCTGGAGAAGAGTTTACTTCCATTACTACTGGGCCGTTCTTAGATTGTAGGATATCTACACCACATAGGTTTAATCCCATGATTTTCGCTGCATTGATTGCTGTTGCGCGCTCTTCTTTGGTTAGTTTAACCAGCTGAGCAGTGCCGCCACGGTGCAGGTTAGAGCGGAATTCACCTTCACCAGCTTGACGCTTCATTGCAGCAATTACTTTGTTGCCAACAACAAAACAACGGATGTCTGCGCCATTTGCTTCTTCAATGAACTCTTGAACCAAGATGTTCGCTTTTAGGCCCATGAACGCTTCGATAACGCTTTCTGCTGCTTTGTTTGTTTCTGCTAGTACAACGCCGATACCTTGAGTGCCTTCAAGAAGCTTGATCACAAGTGGCGCGCCGCCTACGTTTTTGATCAGGTCTTGAATCTTGTCTGGGCGGCTAGCGAAACCTGTTTTTGGTAAGCCAATACCTTTACGAGACAACAGTTGTAGTGAGCGCAGTTTGTCGCGAGAGCGACTGATTGCTACTGACTCATTGATACAAAAAGTGCCCATCATTTCAAATTGGCGAACAACCGCAGTTCCGTAAAAGGTAATGGAAGCGCCAATACGTGGAATAACAGCATCGTATTGAGGTAGCTCTTCACCCATGTAGCGAATCTTCGGATTGTTACTCGCGATATCTATATCACAGTGCAACGTGTCGATAACATCGACCTGATGACCACGTGCTTCTCCAGCCTGCTTTAGACGAGCGGTAGAGTATAGATTTTCGTTGCGAGAAAGAATTGCGATACGCATGGCGTTTCCTTAGTTAATACCTGATTGGTAACTGCAAATAAATTAGTTGTTAGCTGAGCTTTCAGTTTTTTCTGAGGCTCCTTGCTTGCTTCGGGGCGAACCTTAAGGCTTTTCGTTCAACTAAGAAAACGAATTAAATTTGTCGAGTCGACAACGGAAATTTATCGATTGTGTGAGCTATTGGTACAGCAGGCTTGAGAGGGGAATTGGAATGGAAAAGCGAGTTGAGACCTAACTCATATTGGGGGTAGGAGCATATTAGGTTGTACCCAACTCGCGTTTACTCGGTGCTAAAAAGTGTACTAATAACGCCAGTTACATAGATCTAAAAGTGTTCGTAGTGCTTCTCTTTCGAGCTTACGGCAGGTGCTTTTTAGCTTGTTAAGATAGTATTTTCTCATGGTCATTACTCTCTCTGGTTAGGCTTTATTTACAACCTATGGTTTGTTGCTGACCCGTTCATTATGGATAATTAAGAGGAACTAAAAAACAGATGGTATTTTTATTGGTTGTTCCTGTTTTGGTCGCATTACACTACTTTTTGATGAATGTGTTTTATAATGAGCTTAATTAGGAAGAGCTATCTTTAAAAGGTTCACTATTTGTCTGATCTAAACATGATGCGTTACTACACGCGGCTAGAATCGTTCGAGCCAAACATTTCTCATTCAGTCACCCTAGCCGAAGTAGCGGATATGCTGTTTACTAGTTTGCGCCATGCACGAACCTTGTTAGGCAAGATGCATCAGGCTGAGTGGGTAGTGTGGGAGCCTAAAGTGGGACGGAATCAACGTTCTAACCTGACATTACGTTTTAGTAATCAAGAAATGACTCAACATGTTGCCAGTAAATTGATAGAGCAGGGCAAATACGAAAAAGCACTCTCTATTTTGGAAGATGACCGCGCTGTATTTGGCTCTCTCCTCCAAGAAACCTCTGGCGCGACGATGCGCGAAGGGTTACTGCACGTCCAATTGACCTACAAACGTAAGTTTGAAGATCTCTTCCCGCACCATATACACCGCAGTAGCGAACGATTTTTGATCAGACAGGTGTTTAGCTGCCTAGTGACGTGTAATGGTAAAGGTGAGTTAAAGCCTGAACTAGCTCACCATTGGGAATATGACACTGAGCAACTGGTTTGGACTTTCTATCTGCGCCCCGGTCTGACATTTCATGATGGTCAGCCAGTTGATGCCAAGCAGCTGGTTGCTTTGTTTACTGCTTTACAAGCTCTGCCTTTCTATCAAGCTGAGTTAGATCATGTTTCTTCCATCTACAGTGAACAGCCATTGAGGATCAGCTTTCAACTCACCAAAGCAGACACCGGGTTCGCGGGCTTATTGGCTGGCGTTAAGTATTCGATTCAACCTGCTGCGCAAGTCACACGAGAGCCATCGCCATTAAATTCGGTCTCTCATGCTGTGATTGGAACCGGCCCCTTCAAAGTGGTTGAGACCAATAATGAACGAATCAAGCTTGCCGCATTTGAACACTATTATGGTTGCCGCTCGTTAACCGATGAGGTGACTATCTGGCAGTTTGAGGAATCAATGACGGGCACTGCTCGTTTCGATGACAGCCAAATGCACGTATCGCCTTATGGAAATTCTTCTTGTTTCCATCAATTAGGGAAAAGCGATGCGGAACTTGTTTCAGCAGACACAGACGGCCTTCGTAGCCGAGTCGAGGATGGTTGTTTGTTTGTTCTGTTCAATCAAAACTCAGCAGTGAATCCGTTAAGCGACGAGCAACGTAAGTACCTATCAGCCCTTGCAAACCCTCAGGCTATTTTGGCGCAACTGGAGCAAAACCAAGGATTATTCAGTGTCTCTTTGGCTCAGAACATATTGCCAAGTTGGCAGAAGCTGTATCGAACGCCTTCCAGAGAGAGCGAGTTGCCTAAGAAATTGAGCATTGCGGTATATAACTACTATGCCCTTTATCGGTGTGCCATTTCCGTGTCGGACATCCTTAAACGACATGGAGTGGAAGTTGAGGTGAACACCTACAGTTTTCGAGAATTGGCTCAGTTATCTCAGAGTGGCGAGTTAAAGGAGGACTTGGTGCTGTGTAACTTGAACCTCGATGACAATGCTCCGTCTTCGCTGTTCTCGTGGATGATGAACGATCCTGTTTTGCACTCTGCTTTAGGAGAGATGAACAGCGATTGGCTCAAGCAGCGCTTGGATAGTCATAAAGCATCCGTGGAACTGCCTAATTACTTGGCAGAGCTAGAACCCATCGCGTCTACTCTGATCTCAGATTATTGTTTAGTGCCTATGTTCCACCACTTACAGACCGTTCGTTTCCAAGGGATTCTGAAAAACGTGGCCATCACAAACTGGGGATGGCCAGACTTCAAGAATGTATGGTCTGCTGATTAACCTTTCTTACTAACTAAATAACTAAGTTAGCTCGTTTTCAAAGTCGGTTTTTCCAAAATCGACTTTGACACGCTTACGTCTAGATAAATTAAAAATTACACTCTGTGGTTTACTTTTTGGTTTTGGTATGTAAACTAGTCAGTGTAGTTTTTGAGTTGGGTCTTTCCCAACGGTTGAAGAGATACCAATGAAAAAATATCTATTACCGATTTTAGGAGTACTTGCCGTGGTCGCTATCGTAAGCACAGGTTCACAATCAAATGACAATCTAGATAAGCTTCCAAAGAAGTTTGCTAACAGTGAGTTAGAGTACAAATCGGGCATGTCTGATATTTTTTCAATCTTGAAAGCGTATGTAACCGTGGAAAGAAATGAGCCAGTGCCACGTGCTGCATTGCCTTTGATTCCGATGACAGCCGAGCAATTGATCGAAGAGACAGAAGACGTTGCGTACCGCTTAGGTCACTCAAGTGTGATGATGAAGCTAGATGGCAAGCTAGTGATGACTGACCCTGTGTTCAGTGATCGAGCATCACCAGTGCAATGGATGGGGCCAAAGCGCTTTCACCCAACCCCAATCTCACTGCAAGATCTACCTGACATCGATGTGGTAGTGATCAGCCATGATCACTACGACCATTTAGACAAAGGTGCCGTGAAGGTATTAGCCGACAAAGTAGGGACGTTCTTAGTGCCATTAAGAGTGGGTGCACTGTTGGAAAAGTGGGGCGTGGATAAAGAGAAGATCATCGAATTGAACTGGTGGGAATCGGCAACGGCCTCAGACATTGAGTTCACGTTGACACCGACACAGCATTTCTCTGGTCGTGGCTTGCTTGATCGTGACCAAACACTGTGGGGCAGTTGGGTTATTAACGCTTCAGACAAGAAAGTCTTCTTTAGCGGTGATTCTGGTTACTTCAATGGCTTTAAAGAGATTGGCGACCGTTTTGGGCCGTTTGATTTAACCATGGTTGAAACGGGTGCGTATAACTCACTTTGGGCGGATATTCATATGTTCCCAGAACAGAGTGTTCAGGCACACATTGATCTGCAAGGTAAGGTGATGATGCCAATCCACAACAGTACCTTCGACCTTTCTATGCATGATTGGCAAGACCCAATGGAACAAGCACTGGCGATTAGCAAAGAGCGAGATGTACAAATGGTAAGCCCGGTGATGGGTGAACGTTTGGTGATCTCAGAGCCTGTACCTGTTCAGGCATGGTGGAAACTAGCATCGAATTAGAGCTGTCATCCAAATAGACATAGCTAAACCACTAAGCTGTACAACCCAACTTATACACGAAACGCCACCGATCTTACGATTCGGTGGCGTATTTTAGTTTTATTTTTAAGATCAGCTTTCTAAGTTCTGCGCCATTTTCTTCGCAATTTTTCTGAATTGTTCTAACTCGTCTTCGGCCATGCCTTTGGTCATTCTCTTCAGCATGTCTCTATCGATATCCGAGACCTTACTCATGATCTCTTGACCCTTATCAGTCAGAACCAATAACTGGCTGCGCTTGTCTTCCGGGTTCGGAGACTTCTTCACAAGTTCCTGATTGATCAAGGCATTAATGAGCCGAGTGACCTGTGCTTTATCACGATCTAGGAAGTGTGCGATATCGATAGCGGTACATGGAGACTTCTTAGTAATGATCTTCATGACACGAATGTTCATAGGTGCGATCTCTGAGTCTAAGCTCTCAATCTGTTCGCTCATTTGACGTTTCAAAGAGTGCACTAGACGAAAGATTGATTCTAGCGATGTGTTATCAGACATAAACGATCCTTAGAAATATAGTTGACATTATCAACTACTGTATTTATAGTTGACATTATCAACTTAATTGTTCGTAAATTCAAGACAGGAAATAGATATGACGATTCAAGCAACTCTAACGCCAACTCTTCCTGAGCAAAAAGGCACACCGGTTTTATACAAAGTTTTGGTCATGATGAGCTTAATGCTGACGATTGGCGGCAGTTTAACGGCTGTGATGACTTACATGAATGTCGGATTCGGCGAGGAATTTATTGGCAACTGGCTTTCTTCGTTAGCCCTTGTTGTCGTGATCATGATGCCAATGGGCACGGTGATGATGGCTTTAGTCACCAAAGCCGTTGCTAGAGTGTTCACAACTTATAGCGAGAAAGTTCGCAACCTGATCGTAGGACTGATCATGGCATTCATAATGGAGTCCATGATGGCATTTGTAACAGCGGCAAATAACATTGGATTTTCGGATACATCGGCGTTTACCAGTGGATGGTTTAATGGATTTATTGCCGCGCTTCCTGTTGGCCTTACGATCATGGTCGTAATGTCGATGACGGTTAAACCTAAGCTAGAACGATTCATGAAGAGCTAGCCAAAACATTTCACAGCATTGTAGGAGATCCACATGAAAGCATTTACAGGCAAACACAATAACTACCGCATCACTATTGAAGAAGTGAGCGTTAAAGAAGACCGCGAACTTCAAACCATGCAGTTTGAAATTGAAGACAGAGAAAACATGTTCGCGATTGTTGAGAAGATCAAACAAGACAGCGGCTTAGATGAGCAATCAGCAGCACGACTAGGCGTGAGTATCCGCTTACTCGGCCCATTGATGATGCAAGATAGAAAGCATCCTCTGTTTGTTAATTTTATGCCTCACTTCAGAGACTTCATGCAAAACCTTAAGAAGACCTTGAAAGGGCAGTAAAGCCTAACCATCAGCAACACATCGAAAAGCCAGTAACGAACTTACTGGCTTTTGTTGTCTTTAAATCAAAATAATTTCAGTTGTTTGCGTCTAGAATATGCGAAAATTGATGGCTGAATTTTCGGTGTAGCACCGTTGTTGAATTGTCTATTCAAGCTTTAAGAAATCCGATATTATACTGGTCATAAAACTAAAGGTGGTATTATATGACAAATGTATTTAAACAAGCAGCTGAAGAACTGTTGAGTCGTCGCGTTGCTGGCACCAAAGCACCAAGATTGGACGAACAGTACCGTCCGAATAACTTGGAAGATGCGCTAAAGATCCAATCTTCAATGATCGATTTGAAAAGCGATAAAGTCGGCGGTTGGAAGTGCTTACTTCCTCTGGCTGAAGACAAGTTTGTTGTTGCGCCAATCTTCTCGGGCAGCGTTCAACAAGGCGAAGTTTGTGAACTGTTTGCAGACAACGATGTAGTGCGTGTTGAGCCTGAAATTGCATTTACTCTTGCTAAGAGTCTGCCTGCAAACCAAGAAGGCTACAGCGAAGAGCAAATCAACGAAGCGATTGGTTCTTGTCACATGGCACTTGAGTTAATGCAATCTCGTTTTGCGGATGACAGCGGCGCTGAGTTCTATGAAAAACTGGCCGATGGCCTAGTAAACCAAGGCTTATTCATTGGCCCTGAGATTGATCGCGAAAAAGCGTTCACTTCTGCAGAGATCAGTATTGAAGTGACTCAAGGCGAGCAAGTTCAAGCATTCGACGGTAAGCACCCGAATACACTGCCACCAAGCCCAATTTACTGGCTGATTAACTACATGACGCGTCGTGGTGTCGATTTCCAAGCGGGTGAAGCTATTATCACGGGCTCTTACTGCGGTATCGTGGAAATGGAATTCGATAAGCCAACGACCTTCCACTACGAAGGCATTGGCGAATACCAAGTAACGTTCAAGCAGAAACGCTAACTTCTAGCGGCGCACTATCTGTTATCGAAAGGCTGTTTACTGATGAGTAAATAGCCTTTTTTATTACGTGATGCTCAATAGGGTTCTTATTACTTTGCATTAAATTAGGCGTTTAGACGTCTAGACGTTGACAAGTTCTAAGTGTGACATTAGTCTGCTCACCTTCCTGTTCTATTGTGTTGTCGTTCCATGTCCAATTCAAAAAATTCTAACGCGGTAATTGCCCCTTCTGCAGTGGCGCTTATCCCTCTGATCGTTTTCCTTGCGCTGTTTATTGGCGTGGGTACATACCTGTCGCTACAAGGCGTCGATTTTGCTTTCTATCAACTTCCAGCTCCGATTGCGGCTCTGCCTGCTGTGATGTTAGCGTTGCTATTGAGCAAAGATAAATTGAACCGTGCGATTGAGCAGTTCTTAGGTGGCGTGGGTCACAAAGACATTATCGCAATGTGTATGATCTACCTATTGGCGGGTGCTTTTGCTGCTGTGGCTAAAGCTTCTGGTGGCGTGGACGCGACGGTAAACCTTGGTCTATCGGCTATCCCAACGAGCATGATCCTACCGGGCATCTTCCTTATTTCGGCGTTCATTGCGACAGCAATGGGCACCTCTATGGGTACTATCGCTGCGGTTGCTCCTGTTGCACTAGGCATTGCTGACTCAGCTGGTATGAGTATTCCTCTAACCGCTGGCGTAGTGCTAAGTGGCGCTATGTTTGGTGACAACCTTTCTATCATCTCAGATACCACGATTGCCGCGACTCGCTCTCAAGGCTGTGAGATGAGAGACAAGTTTAAAGAGAACATCCGTATAGCACTTCCTGCTGCACTTATCGCGATTGTTATCTTTGCTTTCAACAGCACAGCAACTCAAGTTCCTGAAACAGGCCCAATTGAATGGCTGAAAGTCCTTCCGTACATCACTATCCTAATCCTTGCGGTATCGGGCATGAATGTGTTCGTTGTGTTGACGATTGGTATCTTGCTAGCGGGTGGAGTGAGCCTAGGTTCTATTGAGAACTACGGTATGACGGATTACGCTCAAGATATCTACGCAGGCTTTGGCAACATGCAAGAGATCTTCTTACTGTCGATGCTGATTGGTGGTTTGAGTGAGCTGATGCGTCGCCAAGGTGGATTAGCATTTCTGACTAACTTAGTGAGCGGTTTGATTCGTGCATTTGGTTCTTCTCACTCTAAGCAAGCGAATGGCCGCGCAAGTGAGCTAGGCATTGCAGGCTTGGTATCAATGGTGAACCTATGTACGGCAAACAACACCGTAGCAATCATTGTTTCTGGTAGTGTGGCTCGCCAATTAGCTGAAGAGAACGATGTATCTCCACGCCGCTCTGCAAGCTTATTGGATATCTTCTCGTGTGTGATTCAAGGCGTACTGCCTTACGGTGCTCAGGTATTGCTATTAGGCTCTGTGTTTAACCTATCGCCGCTAGAGATCGTGTCTAACTCTTACTACTGTTTCGCGCTTGCAATCGTGGCTGTAGTCGCTGTGTTTATTAAACACCCAGCACGTCAAGTGGCTCAAGCTTAGTAACAATTGACCAAACTGAGTGCTCACTGGCTCTGATAAGAAGGCTCCTTAATAGGAGCTTTTTTGTGCGTGAAACTCATGGCTTGAAAATTCAATGTACGTCTTCAAATACAAGAAAACCGCCTATGTAGACGGTTTCTAATTTCGTTATAGCGGTTTTCAAGTTTATTGTAGTGTGAATGACAATTAGGCTTGAGAGCTTTAATTCAGCTTATTAGTCACGAACTCTTTGTTTCTAACCATTAACCACATCAGGCCGCCTAGCGTACCGATGGATAATTGAATAAAGCCTAGGTTTTCAATCAGTGACTCTGGGCGTATTGAAACTAATACCATACCAAGCGAACCACAAATCATGCTGAAGAACTGAATCAGTGCGACGGCAGAGCCCGTGTCATGATCTTGTTGATTCAACATTAAGTTGGTGCCCGGTACTCGCATGATGATCGCCATTAATGTTGCTGGAGCAGCGATGAACATAAAGAACCAAGGGGACAGGTCGCCAATGGTTAGGGTGAAGATGCCCGCAAGCGCCAATAAAGCAAAACATCCTGAGATGACCTTTTGAACCGGCATTCGGTAGGACAACTTCATGTAAATTGTTGGACCAAATGAGGCGCATAATGCATTGAATGCGAACGCGTAGCTAAACTGTTGTTCGGTCAATCCAAAGTGATCGATGTAGATATAAGAACCCGCCGCAAGAAAGCCCATCAACGCCATCGGTATGATAGAGAAAATGACCAGTAGCTTGAGGAACGAGCGGTTTTTCATGACCACGCCCATTCTTCCCCATGAACGGAACAT
The DNA here is from genome assembly GCF_041471785.1 of Vibrio sp. 10N.261.51.C6. NCBI lineage: Bacteria > Pseudomonadati > Pseudomonadota > Gammaproteobacteria > Vibrionales > Vibrionaceae > Vibrio > Vibrio sp. 10N.261.51.C6. The sequence goes on from NZ_JBFRPB010000031.1 coordinate 25,762, forward strand.
GGAACCTTGGTATTTGGTTTCGAGCGTTTCTCGATAGCAGCAAGCTAATACTGACGCAAATGCACCAAAAATGGCAAGGGTGACGAACATCATTCGCCAAGACGCAATTTTCAGTAGAAAGGCACCAAATACAGGCGCAACCATTGGCGCGATGATCACCAGTGACATGATAGTCGCCATGATCTTTTCACGTTCTCTGCCATCATAAAGATCTTTGACAATGGCGGTAGCGATAACGGTGATAGCACTACCAGCAAAGGCTTGGAATACACGAGCACCAATTAACTGTTCGATGCTATTGGTCATCGCGCACAATATGCTCGCGACCATATAACCCGCTAATCCAATTAATAGGATCGGCTTACGACCGAATTTCTCGCTGAGCGGCCCCCAGAACAAAAGACCGATGGCGTAAGTAACGAAGTAGCTGCTCAGGGTTAGGTTGACCATGGATCGGTCAGTATTAAACACCTCGACCATCTGCGGAAGCGCAGGTAAGTAAAGGTCGATAGTCAATGGAGGGAAAGCACTTATTATGACGAGAAAAAATAGCATACCGGTCTTTCCCAGTACTGGTTGTGGTCTCTTCAAGGTGGCTCTCCGTTGTCCAAAATAGGTTTTTAATTGGTGTGATAGTATCTTTAGGTTTTGTATGATTAGTTATCTCAAAGCTCTAAAATCAGCAAGGATTTGTGACCTCTAAATGTTTAACATCGAGTTGAAAGGTTCAAGCCAGCAAGTACCTATGCTGGCTTGAGGGTATACTTAGAACTTAAATTTAGCAATCTGAGTGGAGAGGACAGTAGTTTGCGTCAAGATATCATTGGATACGTTTGCCAAATCGTCATTCACGTTAACTAGTTCTTTTGCACTACTATCAAGAGACTGCATGTCATTTGCGACTTTTGAACTAACGTTTGACTGCTCTTCGCAGGCGGATGCAACAGAATCTACCATGCCATTGATGGACGTTACGGAAGAGATAATGCTCGATAGTGCTTGCTGTATTTCATCTGCGCTGGTTTTTGTTTGCTCCACTAAAGCTTTCGAGCTCTGTGTTGCAACAAATGACTCGTTTGCTTCTTTTTGTAGGCGTTCAATAATAGATTCAATTTCATTGGTTGAATCATGGGTTTTAGACGCTAATGAGCGCACTTCATCCGCAACAACCGCAAAACCACGGCCAGACTCACCGGCCCGTGCCGCTTCAATAGCTGCATTCAATGCCAATAAATTAGTTTGTTCCGCAATCGCTTTGATGACTACAATCACTCGACCTATATCATCACTGCTTACTTTTAGTGAATTCGCACATTCCGCTGCACTTTCCAGACTTACGACCAAGTCATCAATATTACGTTCATTGATATCGATTGTGTGACCACTTTGCTGACAAAGCTCGAGTGCATCATTTGATTGATACAGCGTATTTTCCGTATGAACAGCAATTTCTTTGGTTGCTAAATCAAATTGCTCAATGCTGTGCAAACTTTCTTGAGTTAACAAAGATTGTCGTTGGCTTTGTTGGTTCATTTCATCACGTAGTTGCGATATACCGTGGCCACTCTTATCCAACAGTTTGGTCGTGTTCGATGTTTCGAGAATGATAGATTGAATAGTAGCAACGAATTGGTTGAATGCTTTCGCAAGTGATGTGACTTCATCATTGCCTACTTCCGCAACACGTGAAGTGAGGTCTCCTCCACCAGAAGCAATTTCATTCATTGAATCAGCCATGTTTTTGATGGGCCTGACGACTTTTCTATCGAGGACTATGGAAATCAGAATCAGGCTAGCAATAAATATGCAAAGCAAAATACTAATCGCAAGTTGCATAGAGTTCATTAAATTAGCATTCGTCACATCATGGTTAAAACCAACATTAACTTTACCGATAGGCAATGAATCCCATGAAATAGCCATCGATGAGGATTCATCAATGTCACGTGGATTAACACTACCTAATATGTTGTTATTTTGATCGAGCACTTGAATGTTTGCGATTACGTCATTATTTGAATACGCTTCAATGATATTAAGTATCAGTGTCTTATCGTATGCATAAACAGGTTCTTGCAATATCACACTTAATTCAGAGGTTATACGCTGGATTTCTTGTGAAGATTTATCAGTAACGTTTGATTGGTTAATCATAAATTGGATTGGCAAAGCGATAGCAGCAACAATAAGCATCACTGCAGCGATCAGTAAAACCATTTTTTTTGTTATTTGGTTCATAAAAATGTACTCAGTTGGCAAGCGGATCAAAGAAATATTTTTCTGGGATAGAGCGGGTGTCTTCGGTCAGATATGGATTTTCAAGATCGATAATAGTTCGCTCTGAAAGGTTGGCCCGTGAGAGCGCCATTCTTACTTCGGAGTCTTCGAAAAAGAGTTTCTCATAGGTGCCATCAGCGAAAATTTCTTCAACCACTTCTGTGATGTGTTGCTGAAGTTCTGTGTTTTCTTTTTGGACAAAGAGCATATATGGCATGCGATAGCGGAGCATGACATGACTATCAACAGCTAAAGGTAGTTCTGGGTATGATTGCATTTCTGCAAATGGTTCCATGACACCACGAGCAAACAAGTGGCACCGATTACCAGCAAGCATCATCTCAAAAATATTTGGATATTTAAGCGATTTAGCGGTTTTTATACCATTGGCATCAAGAATGAATGTGTCTGGCCATGTTTTCCCTGAACAAACTTTAAAGCGCGTGAAATCCGCTTTAGATCTTACGTTTGCGAGTAATTGTTTATCTTTTTCATGAATTAATCCGATTCGCATACCAAGCATTCCTCGATATATAGGGAACAATATTGGAGCAAAGCGTTTTTCCATGTCGAGACTGGTCGCTGACCAATAAAGGTCAATCTCTCCCGACTCTAAATCCGCCATAACTCTTGATTGAGCAGGTTCCCCTGTTGCTTGATAGACAAACTCGATTTCATCGAATCGGCTCGAGCGATTAACAATTTCTTGAACCAAAGTAAGGTGCAGTTTTTTGTCATTCGGTTTACCTGGCAATCTTAAAGGTTCAGCGTAAGTTATTTGGCAAGTACTAAAAATAAGTATCAAAAAAGTAAAAATGGAGCGAAACATTCTTGGTTCTATAGGCGTGTGATTAAGTGGCGGTAATATCGGTTACCGTGTGCTATTTTGATACGAAATTAACGCCACATTGTGACTTTTCTCTCGTTTTGTATGGGTAATTCAATGCAAGGTCGGATCTGAAATATAAGCATGTAAATATAGGTTTCCAGCCCAATCAGGGTAGCTTGTAATCGCCAGCGACACATTGTAATGATTATCGACTTGGCTTGTTATCTTTTCTTTGGGCGTTTTTCGACTAAACCGTTACGCTCTAAACCACGTCGAACGCTGCTGCATAGTTTACCAAAGCGGCGCAGTTCCTCGAAGTTAGGACCTTGGCCAATGGAAATACTGTGCTCCCAATACATTAACTCGCTGTCGACCATCTCAAGTAGTTTCTTAGAGCAACCCGAGCAATTTCCTTTTGGACCACAGATAAACGTCTCTGACTCGTAAAGTGGGAGTTCGTTTTTAACTTCTTCAATTAAGTTAAGCATTGCCGAGTTTAAGTCTGGCTTTTTGGATGTAATTGGCTTCAAGCTTGGTGCTTGAGTTGCAATTAATTGGGAAGTCAGTTTGTTAGGTTGTAAATTCAAAGCAGCTGATGACATATCAAAGGCCTCAAGGAGAGAAGAAGGTGGGCATGCTACTCTTCACAACAAAGTGAATATTGATGTAGTGCAATAAGCGTGGATATATACCCAAAAGAGGTAGGAGCCACAAGCGGTTGTGACTCCTTATCAAAGCTCGGTACTAATGAGAGATTTTAGAATTCGGCGTCGAACTGGAATTCCATCCACTCTTTGGTGACTGGGTGGTGCAGCGCAAGTCTTTCTGCGTGTAAGTGCAATCGGTCGGCTTTATTGCCATACAAGCCGTCACCGACGATAGGCGTGTTAAGGCCTTCTTGGTGTGAACAGTGAACACGCAACTGGTGTGTACGCCCTGTTTTAGGATGCAGGTAAACCTTAGTGGTTTGCCCGTTTCGCTCAATCACTTCCCATTTGGTTTCTGCTGGCTTGCCGTGTTCGAAGCAGACAATTTGACGAGGGCGGTCATACAAATCACCACGTAATGGTAGTCGAACATAGCCTTCATTTTCTGTTAGAACGCCTTCAATCATTGCCACGTAACGCTTTTCGACTTCACGAGTAATGAACTGCTTCTGTAAGCTCTTGTTCGCACGTCGTGTGAGAGCGAAGATTAGAATGCCAGAGGTCGCCATGTCTAAGCGATGAATCACAAATGGGCCTTCAACATCGGGATGCATTTCTTGAACACGTGTGTAGGCGGAATCTTTGATGGTTTTACCCGGCACGGATAGAAAACCTGCTGGCTTGTGTACTACCACGATGTGCTCATCTTGGAACAGAATATCCAGTTCTTTGCCTTCTGCTGGGTTCTCTAGCAATGGGTTTGGATCGACTTCTAGGCCTTTCATCATATGGCCTAAAATCGGCACACATTTACTCTGACAAGAAGCGTAGTATTTCTTGTGCTTGCGGATTTCCGACTTTGGAGAGCGGCCCCACCAAAATTCAGCCAATGCCAGTGGCGTGTAACCATGTAAGTACGCGTATTGCAGCAATTTAGGCGCAGCGCATTCACCAGAGCCAGCTGGTGGTATCTTGTTTGGCGTGTTTTCAAAGATTTGGTTAAGGTCTTCAACGTTTCCTTCCGCATTTTGGAAAGCGTATTGTGAAAACAACTTGTGTTGAAGCTGATGAGAAATGTGTGCTCTTTGCTCTTTTAGCTCAGCCAGTTGAGTGTTGAACACATCAACTTTAGCTTGCAACACTTGCAGGGTCTGTTCCCAGTTAAGTTTTAGGTACTTCTGCTGGTTCTTGTCGGCAACACTGGCTTTGTTTAGCTCATTATTTAGCTGTTCGAAAGCTTGCTCATCAAGGTTTTCTTTACCTTGTTCACGTTGTTCTTTACGCGTTTTTCGGCCTTCAATAATCAATAGACGTTGAGCTTCAATCTCTTGCTCGGCTTGCGCTTTTTGCTGTGCCAGTTGCTCGCACAATTCAAGGTATTCAGTATTTGCTTGCAGCGCTTTAAACTCAGCGTTGACAGCCATCATGTCGGCTGTGTCTTGATGGAAAAAGCTGTCGCTGCTGAGCATGTCGAACACGGGCGGTACAAAGTGAGGCAGTAGGTTTTGGTCGGCGATTTTCCCTGAAAAAGCAGAGAAGTACCCCAATTCACCTTCAGGGCTTTTCACCAATAACACACCAAACATTTTGCCGCGACCAGCGTCAGTATCAAGTCCGAAGTCATGCTGCCAGTCGGTTTGAGTTTCTAGATATTGTTGAAGCTGATGAGAGGCGATTTCACACAGTGCGTGTGGTTCATAATAGAACGGGAAGGTGAAACGCTCAGGCAACGAATATGACTCGATCGGCTGTTGAAAACGAGTGAAGCAATGCTCAGGTGTGTGGCTGTTTTCTGAGTCGTGCGTTGGTTTTGATGAGTGCATAGTCGTATTAATACTTATATCGTGGTGATAAATGGTTGTGAGTCTACTGTGTATGTTTAAAGGCTTTAAACACAGTACAAGGCGGCGATTCTACTCTTTATCGAAATACGCCTCAAATAAGAAATGGTTCTATTACAGGATAGCTAAGCGAGACGGTTAACACGGACCCCATGAGTTATGGTTTGAACTTCATTAATTGATGAGTAACTTCTCGTTTTTAATCATAGAAGGTAACTTCACAAACGAAGGGTGGTAGCCTTGCCGCCCTCTTGTTCAACCTAAGGTAACGTTATGATTCCACTCAATACTTCGATTGTATCTGGTGTCGCTATTTCAGAGATCGACGGACAAATGAAAATGCTACTAATGAAGCGTGTGAAGGGCGAGTTTTGGTGCCATGTCGCAGGTTCCATTGAAGCAGGTGAAACAGGCTGGCAGGCTATCGTGCGCGAGTTTGAAGAAGAGACCCAAATTAAAGTGGAAGCTTTGTATAACGCGCAGTTTTTGGAGCAGTTTTACGAGGCGCACGTGAATGTGATTCAGCTAATCCCTGTGTTTGCGGTGCTATGCCCACCCAACCAAGCGATTGAACTGAATGACGAGCATACTGAGTACCGTTGGTGCAATTTAGAAGAAGCAAAAGCGTTAGCGCCGTTCCCCAACCAACATGCCGTCTACGATCATATTTGGTCATACTTTGTCGGTAAGCCAGTCAATCCGCTTTATCGAGTCAAATTGAGCTAGCGTTGGCTGTTTAAGAGTTAAGATTTACCAAGATATGGGGTTAGAAAAGCACTCACTTGCGCTTGGCATAACCCCACATCTACCTTCACACCGTGCGATTCAAGGATCGCAACACCACGACCATTATTGCGAGGGTCTGGGTCTAGCATCGCTACTACCACGTGTTTTACACCTGCTTTAACCAATGTATTGGCGCAAGCGGGTGTTCTGCCGACAAACGAACATGGCTCTAAAGTTACGTAAGCGGTAACCCCCTCCATTGTTCCGTCCGTTTTGTCGTTATAACTATTCAGTGCTTCAACCTCGGCGTGGTTTCCGCCGACTTTTTGCGTGTACCCAACAGACACCACCTTATCGTTCTTCACCAAAACGCAGCCTACTGGCGGGTTTGGTTGGCAATCAGGTAAGGCTTGGCGCGAAGCTTCGAGTGCTTGCAGCATGTATTGTTGGTTCATGGTCGTTACTCAGTATGACGAGAGAGCGTAGCAGCTAGTCGCCACGCGTGGTTGATGAGTTGGTTAATTACTAACTTAATAAGCTAATAAGTGGGGCATGTTCGATCTGATTGGACTTTTAGTCAATGGTTTTAGCGTTTGAATTCGACTGCTAGTTAACTGTGACTCATCGTTAACTTGGGCCACTGGGTTAGCCAACCTTTGGATTGCACTCTTTGATCAAAGATATCTCGGCTACGCTTTGGATTGGGTGTGATTTGCAAATCAAACAAACTCTCTAAGCCAAAGGCAGAAATACACTCGATGTTTCCATGGAGGCTTTGTTTCACGGCGACGGCGGTTTCTTTCTCTGGCCAATAACTCATCGCATCCAATGAGCCTTGGTAAGGTTCATCCCCATTTCTAGTGTGCATGTAGGCTTGATTGCGAACTTGCCAATTCAGTTCGGGTAACCGTTGTTTAAGCTGAGCCTCGTATCTAAGATCCGATTCGTAAGAGGTATCAATGGGATCAAAGTAGATCACATCAATATCATTGAATGGAGTCGGGGAGGCATAACCATGCTGGTGATCCCAAACGAGGTTTCTCACAAAGCCCGCAGCGACATAACACTGCGGCAAATCCAACTGAGCGACACAGTCTAAAACCTTCATTCGTAAGGGATCTTGTTTGATCAACGTGACGATGCGTTTGGCTAGCGGATGTATCATTATGATGTCGGAACATCAGTGACTTGGTAATGACGTGTCACGTTCTGGGAGATTTCACCCCATTCAGAGGCTTTTACTCGCTGTTGGTGCATTTCGAATGCTTCTCGGCTAGTGAATTCTTCATACACTTCAAAGCGATTAGGTTGAAGCGTGCTTTGACTGACTCGAAACACAATACAACCAGGTTCTTCTAGTGTCAGTTCTTTGTGCACAACCAAGGCATGTGTCACTGCTTCTAGGTCGTTGTCTGGCACTAGAATATGCCCTTGCAGAATTACTTTACTCATAATTACGTCTATTTAATTTGGTCCATTACGGCTTTTTTCTATCAAAAGCTCTATCCGTTACAAACATAATCCCATTTTGATGTTGTAACGTATAGGCTAATGTGGCGATTATTAGTTCACATTGAATGTATTTTTTAGTTACACCGTAACTTTAAAGGTGATGTAATCAACAAATGATAAGACACTGGAACTAAATCAGCGTTGGTCCGGTCTATTAAATTAGTATCATTGAACTGTATTGATACTGAAATGAATTTGTCATCTGAGAGAACTAACCTTAATTTTGAACAGCGGCTCATTGGATTGAATTGAGCTATAGTTGATATCTAGGTCATACTTTGATGTAAATGGTACTAAAAACTCTATATATTTTGTGATTTGTATCATTGAACTGGGCATCAAACACCGTTAGATTCGAATGGTTGGCAATAAAAATAGCTCATGAAGAGCAGTTAAAGAAAAGGAAATATCCCTTATGAAAAAAATGAGAAGAGCACAGCTTCATCGCGTTCGTATCCAATACTGGAAAGACACGTCAAAAGAAGCATCAAAGAAATAAGCTTTAATCGTAGAGCTTTAAAAGCTGAAAAGCTTAATCAAATGTAAAACGCAACAAACTGATTTCATTAGCACTCTCAAGGACCTTCATCTGGTCGGCGACTAACGAAATCATCCCCAAAGAGCTGGCAGGCATTAACAACAATGCAATTCAATGTCAGCTCATTAATACCTCCTCTAAGTTTATCTTCGTTTGTTAAACCTGTTACCCCAAACTAAAGCTTGTTCCTTGTTCCTTGTTCCTTGTTCCTTGTTATCGCATCCCTGTACTCGTTAACGTCTTGATAATAAAAAAGCTCCCGATTTCTCAGAAGCTTTGATTTAGATTTTGATATCTGATGTGACTGCCCGATAAAGGCTCGTGCTTAGGATAGACTCTAACGTTGGAACAGCGTCTTTAAGCTCACATCGTCCGTTCTATTTAGCTTTAGGCTCAGTAGATAGCCACCAACACCGATCAGTGCGTAAATACCTAAAGATAAAATCGGCGCTTCTGCAATCGCACTTAATGGGTTGCTTGCTATGAGTACATTCATTGGTAATGACGCGATGAGAGATAGGAAGTCATTGATGCCATAGAACCCAAACACTGCGACAGAGAGGAACTTAATCGCATAGCTTGAGATGAAAATGACAAGCAATGGAGAGTTTACCAGCTGCGAAATCGCTAGAGTGACGGTTGCCAGTGGCAATAAAACCAGTGCAACTAACATCATTCGTCCAAAAAACACGACCCAGTTGCTCAGCACATAAAACAGAGATTGTTGTTCAACCAATAGCGCCAGTTGTTGTTCACTTGAGACGTTCAATATCCAGAATAGAAAATCTGCGAACAGTACTAACAATGCACAGATAGCCGGAATCACCACTAAACCGAAGCCGAGTTTCACACCGTGAGTCATTGCGTTAGATACCGGCATACTTCTCCAAAACATCGAACTGCCTTCTTGGCGCTCTTTACGCAGCGTTTTAGGGATGTAAAGCGTTGATAGGATCAGTGAAATAAGGCCCGCGCCAAAGTAGATCACTGAGTTGAGGTCTTGTGCGAACTCTCTGTGGATGTCGCTCACGTCACCGTTCACTTGCATTTCGAAGAAAAACTCATGCTGCGCTGCGCCATTGAAGAACAGACTAACGAACAGTAAGAAACCACATAACGCGACAAACAGAGGCAATCGAGTGTTAATTTTGTGCTCGATGAGTTCTTTTTCTAGCATGTAAAAACTTGGATGCATTATGCCTTCTCCGTCTGTGTTGCGAGGAATAGATCTGCGAGACCAACGTTATAGATGTTACCCAGTGATTCAACCTGCGCTTTGTATTGGCCTTCCAATAACCACTTAGTGGTGCCTAGGCCGGATTGTGAGGTCAGTGGGTTGAGCTTCTGTATCTCGCTTGAATGGTTGTTTGCGACTTCGATAATGAAATAGTCGTTTTCGATGTCTTCCATGCTCTTTTGCAGCACACAATGGCCTTGTTTTAAAATCAGAACATCCGTTAATAAGTGTTCAATCTCTGAAACCTCATGGCTTGCAATGATCATGGCGCGTTCGCCGTCGTGGAACCACTCAAGTAGATGGCGATAAAAAGTATCGCGGTACAGTAAATCTAGGCCAAGTGTAGGCTCATCTAAGATCAACACTTGGGTGTCAGTCGCGATGATGATCGCAAGGTGAAGTTGTACCTTCATTCCCTTAGAAAGCTGCTTGATAGTCGAAGAGAGCTTGATGTTGGTGCTGCTTAGCGTCTGTTCTGCTTTTTGCTTGTTGAAGCTAGGGTGTACACCTTGGGTGTATCTAAGCAGTTGCTTAACGGTCATCCACTCGGGTAACACGTTAACATCTGAGATGTACGACAAGTGCAGCATGAGTTCTGCATGCTGGTGGATAGGGTGGTAGCCATTAACCTCTATCTCACCTTGATAGCTGTGTCCACCAAGCAGTGATTTGATCAGTGTCGATTTCCCTGCGCCATTATGGCCCAGCAATCCAAGCACTTGCCCCGGTTTTAACTCAAAGCTGATGTTCTCGACACCCACTTGATTTGAATAGGTTTTGGTTACGTTTTTCACGGAAAGTAAAGTACTCATGACTTGTCCTTTATATGTTGTGCTAGCTGTTTCACGAGTTCTTCGACACTCATATCAATGATGCCTAGCGTCTCAGCGATGGCTGGGATCTGTGTGTTGATGAATGATTGGTGTGCAGACTCTTTCAATTTTTGAAGTGCCCCTTCGGCCACATACATGCCTTGGCCGCGTTTTTTCTCTACCAAGCCTTCATCCACCAGTAACTGGTAGCTTTTCATGACAGTAAGGTGGTTGATCTTGAGATCGGCGGCAACCGCACGCACAGAGGGCAATGCTTGTAGCTCTAGCCAAACACCCTGAAGAATTTGGTCACTGATCTTGGCGGCAAGCTGCCTAAAGATCGGCTGGTCGTCTTTCCATTCGGTCATAATTAAAACTGCATGGTGATATACATGTGTATAACACTAACCTATTTATTCGAGTTGGCAAGGATTTTATGAAAATGCATCGGGTATTTTTATGTTTAGATAAAGCACGTTTGGTGGGGAGGGCACTTGAAGCCTACATCCTTGTGGGCTCTCAAGCAGCTGTATAAGCGATGATTATTTGAATAGGGAATGGTTGCTGATCAAGATTTCTATTAGGCTGGGCCTATTGCTCCTTTGAGTCATTAGGCCGGCTATACAGGTAACCTTGATGTAAGTTGTAGCCTAACTGACACAAGATATATTGCTGCCTACGCGTCTCGACACCTTCATAAATCATTGTGATATTTGATAGGCGTCCAATCTCCGAGATATTGAGCAATACACCCTGATGATGCTCTCCTGACTCGATATCCTTAACAAAGCAACGATCCAGTTTTAGATAGGCCGGAGAGATAACATTGATGATTTCGATGTTGTTATTGCCCGTACCAAAGTCATCCAGAGCGATAGTGATACCAAGCTTTTTGATATCCTTAATGTTATCGATAACCTCACACCCATAGCCAATGTTCGAATATTCAGTAATCTCTACGACAAACTCATTCGCTTCCATCGCGGCTAAATGCTCTCTGAGCCTTGCGAAGTTCGACCCTACCAAAGCACTCGGACACACGTTGACACCATAGATCTCATGGCTGTTGTTTAACTTCGCTTTTCTGACTGTCTCGATGAGTAAAATAGTATGAAAGGTGAGTAAATTGGTGCGTCTCATGGTGTTGATGAAGCTTAAAACGCCAACGTTACGCACACGAGATAACAACTCGTAGTAGAGAACGCAGTTGTCTTCGGTGTTGATGATCGGCTCTTCTTCAAAGGAGATGTGTTTCCAACGAAACAGGTAGATCACGAAACCCAGAATATAGGAGCGATAAAGCAGGGTGGCGAGTATCAGAGAAAGCGCAATCCATAGTGCAACAATGTCGTCACTGTAGAAGGTGATGGTTGCACCCGTTGGTAGGGAGGTTTGATAGATAGATTTACTCTCTTCGCCAAGGTTTAAGATGTGGTAACCATTCTTCTGGATGGAAATCGAATCGACTAATAGAGGCAATAGTGAGTTCTTGTATCGAGCTTCGATAGATCGTTTAGATATTCGAGCAACCATCTCAATGTCGTGCTCGGTATCCATGAAGCGTGAATAGGCAAAGTCAGCACTATCGTAGAAGTCGTCTAATTGATTGAGCTCTATCATCTTAGAACGTGTTTTAGAGATATAGCAGGAGTCATAAGGTGTGGTCATGACGACAGAATCAAGGTTGAGCGAGTGCCTTAGCGAGTGCACAGCCCCGTGGCTATCGCAACCGTAGTCCATGACTTCTGCGGCAATGTGTTTGGTGTTCTCACTGTATTCATTCGCAATCTTCGTCGTATAAAGGATTTGGGAAAAGTAGACAACGAATAGGAAAAAGGAAGAGATGGTGAACACGGCTATCAGAGCCTTAATCAGCTCTCGATGATAGGTGTTGAACATCAGTTTCAACATCTCGAACTGGCTGGGCTTGAACTGGTTGATGTCGTACTTAGGTGCGATACGGTTGGTTGAGCTTTTATCGAGATCGATAAAGTAACCTACCTTATAAAGGTTAGAGATAAGTTCGCTATTATTATCTACCTTCGCTTTCTTACATAAGCTTCGATATTTCTTTCTTATAGAAGCAATAATATTTTTTAACGCGTATAAGCTAAACTCTTCGTCAAAGTGTAATTTAAAAGATTCTTCAATATCTCGTGCAGATTGAGGGTTTGATATTGACGAGTGTTCAATAAGGTATTTGAAAACAAAACTCTCTTTACTATTAAGAGTTTCCTCTGATATCTTATTACTGTCTCTTTTTATGTATATTTTTTCTTCATTGTAGATTAGTTGCAAGCTCTCATTATTGTTATTTATATTGAAAGAACAGTGCATAGCTCAACTCCTAAGCGATAGTTATTATATTTGTGTGATGGATATGTGATGGCTGGGATTTTCATTCAACACAAGAGTTCGATCTAAATAATATAACCAAAATGTCACCATTTTATCTCAAGATGTTGATACTAATCGCAGAATTTGGGCTTTAATGAAAGGTTATGGAGATGTTCACCCAAAAGTTGAATTTATAAATGAAAGCCAATGATTTACAAGGGGTAAGGGGGATTTATCCATTTGTTTTGGTATTTATCCATTTCACAGCTTCTACGCGGTAGGTTTAGCGACTGGATTTAGAGGTTTCTAATGTAGCTTCTGATGGTATTCATTCGGTTTATCGATGTGTGAGATTTATCAGAATTTTTCATGATAAAATTAAATTATGTCATTTTATGTAATATTAATATAATTTATGTGGCGTATTGTT
>NZ_JBFRPB010000032.1:0-67608 GCF_041471785.1 Vibrio sp. 10N.261.51.C6
TGTACTCACTAAGAGATGGGTACGAGTCACTGAAAGTATATTCGGAACCGCCGTATGCGACCCACGCTTGTACGGTGGTGTGAGAGGACGGAGGCTGCGAGGCCTCCTCCTACTCGATTCTGAAACTTTCTGAATCTTTCTCAACCAACGAATACGTTATTCTGTCACGGCTTCTTGTTTGAAGCATGGGCTTTTCAACGTGTTCATCTTTTCGATTTCATTGGTTAAGCGCAGCGAGAGCAGGGCTTTCTGGTTCGAAGCAAAATCAAACATCACGATAGTCGCAGTGCCAACGGTCGTCAGTTTCTGTTGAGCCTTACTGACAATCGCGTATTCCATGGTGAATCGGTCATCTTGAATATCGGTAACACGTGAGCCGACCATCAAGGTATCTGGATACGTGACTGGGCGGAAATACTTACAGTAAGTGTCACCAAGAACAGGACCAACTTTGGTAATCGCCATCTCTTCCATCAGCTCGACGTGCTTGAAAAAATCTAAGCGAGCGGTTTCGAAATAGCGAAAATATACAGCGTTGTTAACGTGATTGAGTGCGTCCATTTCTCCCCAAGCGACAGGGATTTCTGTTACTACCGGGTAGTCAGATAATAGTGCTTCCATGCGAACTCTCTTATTGTTATGTAGGGATAAGTTGTTATTGGAATAAAAACCCTACCGCTAAATTAACAAAACTGCAACACGCGTGATTTAAGTTTTTGAAGCTTGAAACCACACAATGTCAGTGACTTAGTTGCACATCCACTCAATAGTTAGGCACTAAGGTGTTTGAATTGCAGCTCAACCAAGCGTTGGTACAATTCGCAGTTATTGATGAGAGACTGGTGGTCGCCGATGTCTACTAGTTGTCCTTTATCGAGCACCGCAATTTGGTCGGCGTGTTTAATTGTTGATAATCGATGGGCGATAATGATCGTCGTTCTGCCACGCATTAACTCTTCTAACGCTTGTTGTACGTGATGCTCACTTTCACTGTCTAGTGCGCTGGTTGCTTCATCCAACAATAGAATATTTGGATCTTTCAAGATGGCACGTGCGATAGCAATACGTTGTCTCTGCCCACCAGAAAGCCTTACACCACGTTCACCAAGAAAGCTGTTGTAGCCATCAGGTAGGTTTTGAATGAACTCGTGTGCGTGCGCTTTCTTCGCCGCTTCGATCACTTGCTCGTCTGTTGCCTGCGGGTTGCCGTAGCGAATGTTATGGAACACATCGTTACTGAACAGAGCAGGTTGTTGCGGTACCAATGCCATCTGCTTTCTTAGCTCGTTAGGATCAAACTGATTCAGTTCAACACCGCCTAAGGTGACCTTACCCACTTGTGGGTCGTAGAAACGTTGCAGCAGTTCGAACAGGGTAGTTTTACCTGCGCCAGACGGGCCAACCAGTGCCAACACTTTGCCTTCATGGGCAGTAAGCGTGAGGTTGCTTGTTGCGGGTTGGTCCGGTCTTGATGGATAACAGAAGGTCACATCATCAAATGCAACTTCTGGCGTTACGTTAGCAAGCGAAGTTGGATTCGCAACTGGCGCAACAATATGGCTTTCAACTTGTAGGACCTCGATTAATCGCTCGGTCGCACCTGCCGCGCGTTGCAGTTCACCCATCACTTCAGAAATCGTACCTAACGATGAAGCAACCATAATTGCGTAGAACACAAACGCCGCTAAGTCACCAGCCGACATAGTGCCGTTGATAACATCACTGCCGCCAACCCAAAGCATGCCTGCAATAGCACTAAATACAATCACGATAACGCCAGAAATAAGAATCGCGCGCTGTTTTACACGCTGGCGACCAATCTCATACGCCTTTTCCACTTCTACCGCGAATGATGCTTTCTCTTGCTCTTCTCGGCTGTAGCTTTGCACCGTTTTAATGTGCTCAATTGCCTCACCTGCGTAAGAACCCACATCAGACATGGAATCTTGGCTTTGGCGAGATAGGGCTCTTACACGGCGCCCATAAACAAGGATCGGAATCAAGATAAATGGCACCGAGGCCAATACAATCAACGTCAGCTTAATATTGGTCGCAAACAGCATGATGATTGCACCAATACACATCAACGCGCTGCGCATCGCCATAGAGAACGATGAACCTATGATGCTTTGAAGCAGAGTAGTATCCGTGGTGATTCGCGACATGATGTCGCCACTGCCATTGGTTTCAAAGTAACTCGGGTGCAGCGTCACCACGTGATTGAAAACCGACAGGCGTATATCCGCACTTACTCGCTCACCAACAGAAGAGACCAAATAGAAGCGGAAGAAGGTGCCAATCGAGATCAGCACGACCACCACCATGATGAATTGAATCGCGCTGCCTAAGTCTGACAACGATTGTTGGCTGAAGCCTTGGTCGATAAGAAGACGAATACCGTGTCCGACTGAAAGGGTTAAGCTCGCTGTGAAGATCAACGCGATCAACGCAGCAATAACACGACCTTTATAAGGCTGAATGAATTTACTCAGCTCAAACAAAATACTGAGGCTTTTTTTCTCAGGTTTGGGTTCTGGCGCTTGTTGAGTCGATCGCTGAGTCTGTCGCTGGTTCGAGTCGAGCGTAGAAGAGACATCGTTTTGCATATGACTGCCTTAATGTGTTGTCGCTTTAAAAATAGATGGCTTGTTGCTTATGGCTAATTGCTTTATGACTTATTGCCTGTACTGCGCGTTGTTCGCTGGGCAGTAATTGTTGTTGAGAATCGAACCCATTAAAGCATTTATTGCGCTGTGACGCTCCCTAGGAAACTCAATTTCCAATATTTCATCAACACTAAGTGAATAATTCGAAACGACCTTAAAGGAAAACTAAGCATTTTGATCCAGTCAGTTGGATAGGAAACCAAGCTATTTAACCCTAATTTTTATGCAAGTAAATTAGCGTTGATAGGAGAGTGCACACATAAACAAGCAACCGTGCAATGATTTATAAATTGATAGCAAAACGTTTGCTATTTGTCTCGATATTAGCTTTATCAATGACTTGTGAGTTTTGGTTGTAAGACCAGTTATAGCGACTGTTTTTTGTGGAATATTTGTTACAAAAATTCAACAAAGTAGTTTTTTATACATTTTTCTTGCATAAAACCTCGGATTGAATAGAATAACTAACAAATGACAATTAATGCAGTATTGTGGCATGAGTATTCAAGTAAAGAGCATCAACAAATCATACGGTGATACCCAAGTTCTTCACGACATCAGTTTCGACTGTGAGAGTGGCGAAACCTTGGTATTGCTTGGCCCAAGCGGCGCGGGCAAGAGTTCATTACTGCGTGTATTGAACCTGCTTGAAATCGCGGACAACGGCGAATTAGACATTGCGAATGAGCAATTCGATTTTTCAAGCCAAATCCAAGAGAAGCAGGGGCTTAAACTTCGTCGTAAAGTCGGCATGGTGTTCCAGCAATACAACTTATGGCCACACATGACGGTGATGGAAAACTTGATTGAAGCACCAACCAAAGTGGCGGGTTTGGATAAGCAAGAAGCGATTAAGCAAGCGCAAGAAGTCCTAAAGACACTTCAACTTGCCGACAAAGCAGACGCTTGGCCACTTCAACTGTCTGGCGGTCAACAACAGCGTGTTGCGATTGCACGTGCGCTGATGATGAAACCGGATGTGTTGTTGTTTGATGAACCAACAGCGGCGCTTGATCCTGAGATCACCAACCAAGTCGTGAGCATTATTAAAGAATTGAGCGGAACGGGCATTACCCAAGTGGTCGTGACGCACGAAGTCGATTTCGCGAAGAAGATTGCTAGCCACGTTCTGTACCTAGAGAAAGGGTACATCGTTGAACATGGCACCAGCGATTCATTCGTTAATCCGCAGACACCTGAGTTTGCTGAATATTTGACTCATTAAGTAAGTCACTTATTAAAAGAAAGTTGACTCACTAGATCTAGCTAAACACAACATCAATTAAAACAATCAAATTATAAGAATGGCCACAGGCCGCTATTACACAGTATTCGGAGTAACAAAATGAAAAAGATTCTACTAGCTTCACTTATCGGCCTTGCTTCTTTCAACGCAGCGGCTAAAGAAGAAATCAAATTCGCGATGGAAGCAACGTACGCACCATTCGAATACATGGATGAGAACAACCAAATTCAAGGTTTTGACGTAGACTTAGCAAACGCACTTTGTGAAGAGCTGAAAGCAACGTGTACTTTCCACAACCAAGCATTCGATAGCTTGATCCCTGCACTTAAATTCAAACGTTACGATGCGGCTATCTCGGCAATGGACATCACAGAAGCGCGTCTTAAACAAGTGAACTTCTCTAACGCATACTACGACAACTCTGCTGCATTCATCTCTTTCGAAGGCAAAGTAGCAGATCAAGCAGCACTAGAAGGTAAGCGTGTTGGTGTTCAAAACGGTTCTACTCACCAGAGCTTCCTACTTGAGCAAATGACTGGCGTAACAGCGGTACCTTACTCAAGCTACCAAGATGCATTCATCGACATGAAAAACGGTCGTATCGATTCTGTATTCGGTGACACAGCCGTTGTAGCAGAATGGTTCAAGAAAGAAGACAACCTAACGTACGTAGGCGACCAAGTAACAAACCAAGAGTACTTCGGTAACGGCTTTGGTATCGCAGTAAACAAGAGCAACCAAGAACTTGTAGACCAGCTTAACGTTGCACTTGCTGCAGTGAAAGCGAACGGCGAATACGACAAGATCTTCAACAAGTACTTCGGTAAGTAATTTATGGAATTAACGGGTTACTCTTTAGGGCTCGTCGAAGCAAGCTGGATGACTGTTCAGCTTGCGTTCGTAAGCCTATTGGTTGGATTGGTTCTAGCAGTTTTGTTTGCAAGTGGTGAGATGTCTCGTCGTATTGCAATCAAATGGCCAACGACTGCATTTGTGACGATTGTTCGTGGTTTACCAGAAATTCTGGTCGTACTGTTTATCTACTTTGGTTCGACACAAGTTCTGTTCATGATCACTGGCGACTTCATAGAAGTGAGCCCGTTCTTATCTGGTGTTGTTGCACTGTCACTTATCTTTGCTTCTTACGCTTCGCAAACCTTACGTGGTGCATTAAAAGCAGTAAGCAAAGGGCAGAGAGAAGCAGCAAGCGCGCTTGGTATTTCTCAGTCTCGTGCATTCTTTCGTATCGTATTGCCTCAAGCGGTAAGGCACGCACTACCAGGGTTAACCAACCAATGGTTAGTGTTACTGAAAGACACTGCATTAGTTTCGCTGATTGGTGTAACAGATTTGCTGAAACAAGCACAACTAACATCAGCGGCAACGCACGAAGCATTTACTTGGTACGCGACAGCAGCAGCAATCTACTTGGTCATCACTTTAATCACACAAAGATTGGTAAAAGTGATTGATGGTAAGTTCTCTATTCAAGGTTTGGGTAACAAAGGGGCAATGGCATGAATCAACAATACCTCTCTCAAATGCTTGAAGGCTTAGTGACCAGTCTTCAACTTACAGGCGCTTCATTGCTGGTTGGTTGTATCTTGTCACTGCTGATGACGGTAACGCTAATCCTAAGAATACCTGCGATTCACTGGTTAACACGTGGCATCATCACGCTGTTCACCGGCACACCATTGTTGGTGCAGATCTTCTTGGTCTATTACGGCCCGGGTCAGTTCGATTGGATTCGTGAAAGCTTCATGTGGACTTGGTTAAGCCAACCTTGGTTCTGTGCAATGTTAGCATTAGCTTTGAACACTGCCGCATACAGCACGCTACTGTTCAGAGGCGCATTCAACGCCATTCCAGCAGGGCAGTGGGAAGCGTGTCGTGCACTAGGTATGGACAAAGTAGCAACGCTTAAAGTGTTACTGCCATATGCACTACGCCGCGCCGTTCCAGCTTACTCGAACGAAGTGATTCTAGTTTTCAAAGGTACGTCACTGGCAAGCACCATCACCATCATGGATTTGATGGGTTACGCTCAGCGTATCAACGGCCAAACCTACGACACACTAACGGTGTTCGGCATTGCTGGCGCATTCTACTTAGCAGTAAACGGCATACTAACGCTGATCTTCCGTCAGGTAGAGAAGAAAGCCCTCGCATTCGAAGCCGCGTAAGCTAGCCACACACAAGCTTAACTAACGTATAAAGCCTGCCATTTATGTTCGCATAGATGGCAGGCTTTTTTGTGTTTTGGGGCATGTGTAAGGGGACTGTGTTTATATCCAGTTGGTCGGGGTTTTTACGAAATTCATACTATATAGAAATATTCTATATTTTGTTATTCGATGTGCCTATCTATGCTTTAAGTCACTGAAATAACGAAATTAATTGTGCTAGAGTGCTATGCATATGAAACTAGATTGAATAATTCTATATTTAAATGCGGGTTTTTTCGGTCTAATAGCTGTTATGTGAATAATCGGAGTCAGAGTGAAAATCCATATTGATTGGGTCGGTGCACATACCCTAGAAGAAGTGCGAGAGTTAACTAATAGCGATGACTATGGCATCTATCAAATATACGGAACTCATCCTATTTATGGTTCAGACGTTCTCCTTTATATTGGTAAAGCTGACAGACAAACATTGGGTGTGAGAATCCCTCAGCATGAAAAATGGGCGTATACTTCAGATGTTAACAACATAAAAGTCTATACAGGGCATTTAGGTTCAAACGATGATGTTACTGACGAAGAATGGTCTCAACTAATTGACATCGCAGAGCGTTTGTTAATTTTTACTCATAAGCCTGCTTTCAATTCATCTAGCATCAACACAATGTCTAAAGTTAAAGTGCCTATTGAAGCCCATGTATTTAAATGGGGCAATCATAGAAGTCTAATGCCAGAGGTGTCTGCTTTTAGGTATCTAGCTACAGATAGTGAGCATTTTGCTACTTATCGTAACTTTGGCGAGTAAAATTCACATAACAAGCATTTAAGAGTGATTCGCAACGCTTGGCGTTTTCGCTTCGCTCAAGTATAGCCAAGCGTCGCTCACACCTTAATGCGGCGTGATTAATAGGAGGCATGTGTGGGTTACCATTTTGATAATTGGGTAAAAAGGTACGCAGAACGGAGCGATCTTTCTACTAAACTGGTTCACTTAACCAAAGAGAAAGGGAGTAACAGTGACCTTGACATGTTATTTAAAATACTTGAAGAAGGAGTGATACAGGGGAGTGGAAAAGATGGTTTTATTGTCGGTAGTACTCCAGCTGCATGTTTCCAAGACGCACCACTTTCAGCAATATGTCAAAATTGCTGGTATGAACAAAAGTATCGAGAAGATAATCCAGAATCAAAATTAAGATACTCTCCTGTTGGATTTCTTGTCGAGAAAACGGAAGTATATCGACAGGGCGGAAGACCTGTAATTTATGACAAGACAGCTAAAGCAAAAGAGTATTTACCCGAAAGTGACTATTGGCGAATCGTTAACTTCGACCTTGATATAGACCATGACATTATTGATTGGACTCATGAGCGAGAGTGGAGAGTACCAAACCATTTTGAGTTAAATTTGGCGAAAACTGTCTTACTTTTTACCAACGAAGGAGATATCCGGAAGTTTATTGAACTTTGCGATGGTAAAGGTAATGAGGTTTACAAAAAAGTAGGTGGATTTGTTACTTTAGGTTCATTGCTATATTAATTTAACAAAGCATTCAAGACGGATTCCCAACGCTTGGCATTTTTCATCCCATCGTTGGGTTTTGTGTTTATGGTGGTATGGTTGGGTTTCGTGGTTGCGTTGCTCACCCCTTAATTGGGCGATATGACCCCCTCTGTCAATAAGAGCGTAGAAGTTTCTGCTCCCGCATTTATAGAGCCTTTCTTGTTATTTAAGGGATAGTGTTATTACATAGATGAAGCAAGTAATGTCGTCGGTTCTCATGCTGATATACGTGGATTGCTCATCGTTTGATGAGTAGAGCCTACCTTACTTGTTCCGTCGTAGCACCTGTCTTCAGTCTATGCTCGTGGTTCAATATAGCCGAAGCTATATTGCCTAGCTTGTGTTCTAAGTCTTCCGTTACATTGGGTTTATGAAAGTCTGAGTTGTCCATCGAATAGTCGTGTAACAAGGGCATTTCTCATGCCGTATTTTTGGTAATTAGTTCTTCCTGTCGATTATCGAATTTGTCCTAAACCCACTATTAAGGCAGGGAACCCAATGAATAGAACGGTATGGTTCGCACTCATTTCGCTTTTGTTTTCAATGACAATGGTATTTTGTACATACAGTTATGGCATAGAGAGCCACGTTGAAGTAATCACACTCACTTTAGTACTGTCTGGCCCTCTGATTTTTACCTTTGCGCTTGTTGTCATTTTTTGTGGCGCACCGGTCATTAGCAAGTACAAGTTACTTGGAACCATCGCAATTTGTGTGCATGGATTTACAGCCTCACTGCATGTGCTGTGGAACGGTTTTATGTTTGTCGATGTGATTAATAAACAAGGCTTAGGTCCGGGACAAGGTTATTCTGGTTTGATACTTTGGGTTGGTAGTATCAAGGCGATGCTACTTGGTTTGGTTGTGGGAGTATGCCTGCATTACTTGCTACGATTATTTAGAAAGGCTGCAGTAAGATAACTGTTGGCTAGTTAGTGGGTTGTTCGTTGTCTATAGGAGTTGCCACTGTGTTTTATAGTAAGGAATCCAACAAGGGATTGCTGCTCATCCTTGTTGCGATAAGTGCTTTCATTGTCGTTACCTCGGATAATAACCCCGGGACATTAGTCGCTCACGCCATCAATGGTTTAATTGCTTTGCTCTTTTTCTCCATGACCATTGAGGTCAAAGACAATGTACTAAGTTGGTATTTCGGCTTTGGCTTTTTGCGTAAGAATGTAGAAGTGTCAGACATTACCGAGACATCGTTCTATCAAAGCAAGTGGTATCAAGGTATTGGCATCCGAATGCTGAGCGATGGCTGGTTGTATAATGCATCGATAGGTTCAGCGTTGAAGTTAAGCCTAAGCAATGGAAAACATGTTTACATTGGTTGTAAGGATACAGACGGTCTAAAGCTGACCTTGAAAACCGCTAACGAACAGATAACTCAAAATCGATTTACGAGGCTTGGCACTTTTCGTTTAAAGTTGGGCTAATGTTTAAGGTTCTATGCTTTAAGTGAGCTGGACTTTAATATCACAACAAATGAATCGGAGGTTGAATGGACAGAGCAATCAAAACACATTTCGACGAGTATCCCGATGATGTTCGAGCTCGGCTTGAAGAGTTGCGTTCATTAATCTTTGAGCTTTGCTCTGATTTGGATTTAGGTGAAGTCGAAGAGTCTCTGAAATGGGGCGAGCCGAGTTACAGCGTTAAGACGGGCAGTCCAATTCGAATCGATTGGAAATTAAAATCGCCAAACAACTATTACTTGTTCTTTAACTGCCAAACGAAGCTAATCGACACATTCAGAGAATTGCACGATGGCACATTGGTATTTCAAGGTAATCGTGCAATCGTCTTGAAACTGACTGAACCACTTCCCAAGGCACCAATCAAGCAGTGCTTGGAGTTAGCCTTAACTTATCAGCAACGAAAACATCTCCCACTTCTTGGCGCGTAGTTCTTATATGTTGTCATTATATTTCTTAAACAGGTTTTCTGTGTTCTAGCTATCACTCTTTAAAGTGCTAAGACTGTACCATCTTGATTAGTATCAAGAGGCTAGGGAATCTCTATAACCAACGCTGATTGTATTGCTTACCGTTTAAAAAGGTGTTCTAGTCACCTTGTATTTCAAACTTAAAAGGAAGTTGTATGAATTTAGATAAAGCCAAAAAACGTATCGCAAAGCAGGTTAAAAAAGGCGACCACGGATACCCAAAAATCACGTTAGCGTATTACGGGACGACCAAAGATCTCGCAACGGAAGTCGCGGTTCAATTTATGCTGGGTGAGGGCGATGGTGTTCAAGAAGAGCGTTTTTCTTGTGAAACCGAAATCCGAGATAATGAATTAGTTCAAACGACGTTACTCAAGATAATCGAGCGAGCAAATGTTAACTCAGTGATTGAAGTTGAAGGCGTGGCTGTTCTTTAGTTTGCTTTAGCCTGGAAACGAAGCCAACACGAGAACTCAGGTGTATAATCCACATTTTTATCAAATTAGGCAGGACACATGGCGATCTCGTTTGAAACTCAAAGACTAAAAGTAGAAGAAGTTGCAGGTGAACTTATTGTTCCTGAACGTTCGGTTCTGCTAGAGAGAGTGCCTGACATTCTAACCTCTTCAGTCGTTGAAAACCTTCCTCCATACTTTCACGGTATTGTGTCACGTGAACTGGCTGAAATCTGGCTCGATCGAATGTTGTCGGAGAGCCGCTTACTTCAAGTGAAATCCAACGATAATCAATTGATTGGTTTTCTGTTCGCTTATGTAGAAGACGAAAGTGATGCTCATATTGGCTACTTGCTTGCAGAAGAGTTCTGGGGCAAGGGTTTAGCGAGTGAGCTACTGAAGGGTTTCATCACAGAAGTCGCTAAAATGGAGTCATGGTCCACACTGATTGGCGGTGTCGATCGTTCAAACATAGCCTCTGCCAACTTACTTAAAAAGCTAGGTTTTGTTGAGCAAGCCTCTGACGAAAGTGCTGTGGTTTTCTATGAATATAAGCTTTCTCGTCTTAACTCTTAATTCTTAACTCTGAGCTCTCAGCTCTTAATTTCTAATCCCTAACTCAAGCCACATCTGCGTTATACATTCATTGCCAATGTTTACGTCAATTGATAGGGAAGAAACCTTATTACACCATTCAACTGAGAACCGAGAGCAGCGAGTCTAGTTAACGTGGGCTAATTCGGCACTATGTGTTTCATTAGCGACTCTCCAATCGCCCCCTAAGGCTTTATAGAAAACAGGCTTTGTATCCACATTAGACCATACTGGTTTAGCGACCTCGACCATCTACCATTACGATGATTGTTTTAGAGATGATGCTGAGATCAGCGGCAATCCAAGACTTAACCGAACATAGGCTTAGTGCATAACTGTGGTCAAAACCTACTTTACGACGTACATCATCAATACAGGTGTCGTAACCTTGATTTACTTGTGCAAGCCCTGTAATACCAGGCATTACACCGTATGTACGGTCAGCAAAGTAAGGAATTTCGTTCTCTAGTTTGGTGTAAAAAGTAGGGCGTTCAGGGCGTGGGCCAATTAGAGACATTTCACCTTTCAGTACATTGATCAGTTGTGGCAGTTCATCAAGACGTGTCTTTCTCAAAAAGCGGCCAACAGGCGTGATTCGCGGGTCATTCGCGGTAGCCCAAACTGCACCAGAGCGAGTTTCTGCATCCTCGTACATGCTACGGAATTTCATGATCTCAAAGATTTCCATTTTCTCCGGTGTCGATTTACCAACGCGCAATTGACGGTAGAAAATAGGGCCACGAGAAGTGAGTGCAATCGCCATCGCAATCAACGGAAATACGGGCGCTAGCAAAATCAAAGCAATCAGTGAGCTTACAAAATCGAAAGTACGTTTAGCACGTGAGATTTTGTATTGGTATAGGTTTTGGGTAGATAGCTGTTCGATGTTCATCATAATAAGTCCTTAATGATTTGCTCGTGTCCAAGGTGAGTTTTCTAGTCCGATTAGGTAACGAATGCCACCAATGAAGTTGGCGTAGTGTCCAACTATCAAATAAGAGATTAATGAAATAGGTTTGTTTACTAGACGCTTTGGCAAGATGCAGCCAAGGACGCCAATGGTATAAACGGCAACTTGAGCCCATAACAGCGCTTCAAATACCAAGTAGTTGCTAAGTAAGATTGAGCACACTAAGCACACAATCATTAAATAGGGAGTGAGCAGGCGAAGCCCTTTTCCTGAAAAGAACGCAAACGCGATGCCTTTGAACTTCGGGCTGAACAAGGCAAATAATCGAATCGCTTGTTGCATGTTACCCGCTGAAATACGAAGTCTTCTTTTGAAGTCCGTTTCTAGGTTCGATTCCTCTAGCTCTAATGCCACCATTTGGGTTTCGTATTCTGCGATGTAACCTTGTTTAACGATTTGCATCGGTAAGATGAAATCATCATTAATAGTGTTGAGTGGAAGCAGTTCAAACAGGTGTGTTCTAAACAAGTAGAAAGCGCCATGAGAACCCAAGCTAGAACCTAACGAAGCCTCAGACTCTTTAACCGCGGTTTGGTACTGCCAATACGTGTTTTCGCCTTCATTGCCTGTTGGACAAAGTTGATACGTTGCGTTTACCACTCCAACCTTGTCACTTTCAAAATGAGCGGCAGCTATAAGCAAAGCATCCAATGAAATAAGGGCAGAAACATCACTCATCGCCGTGATATCACTGGTTATACGTGTCACTTCTTCATTAACAACCGCGACTTTACCTCGGTTTACTTGATGGTCATGTATCTCAAAATAGACATCACTGCACATCGCTTCTTGTATGGTCATTTGTGCAATGGCGACTGTGTTATCGGTGCAACCATCGCAAGCGACAATGACTTGCAGCTTCTTTTTGGGGTAATCGAGTGAAGCAAGGTTACGAATCTTGTCTGCGATCCACTGTTCTTCGTTAAATGCAGGAACAAGAACGGTGATGGTCGGCAACGTACAATCTTGCTGTTCCTCTTTGTAGCAACGATGACTCTCTTCAACTTTGCGTGCGGGGTGGCTTTTCGCATACCAACGCAGTAACAAAGGGTAGGCTGCGTGATGATAGACAATCAACGCACCTGAAAACAAACAAAGTCCCGCAAGCAACCAATCAATCATGCGTAAGCTCCTTCTGAGATGTCGTTGTAAGACGAAACCATTTTGATGATGTCGAAGTTCTTAAGAACATAGTGTCGAGGTGATAAAAAGCGTTCATTTTGATTCTCTAACAAGGCATTGGCTAATCCCGTGATACTGCCTTTTTTAACGAGTGTTCCGCTGATAGGGCACAAGGTTTCATCGACGGCACCAACGTCCATTGCGACGGTTGGAATATTGCATGCTTGAGCTTCAAGTGTAGAAAGCGGCAGCCCTTCGTGGCGTGAAGGTAGGCAGAACGTATCCAACGCTCCGTAAAACGTGGTCATGTCTTCAACTAAGCCAAGAAAGATCACTCGGTCACTCAGATTCAAGCGGCTAGTCAGTTGCTCTAGTTGATTGCGTTTAGTACCGCCGCCAGCCAATGCGACAACCATGTTTGCAGGTAAAAGAGTCAGTGCTTTAATAAGTTGGTCTTGGCCTTTGACATGTTCTAGTCGACCTGCACAACCGATGATGTGTTTGTCTGTCGGCAGGTTTAGTTTTGCTCTCGCGTGTTCTTTCGACATTGGCTTAAACTTCTCACAATCAACGCCATTTTTGATGGTAATGATGTTCTCATAAGAAAAAGCAGTGCGTAGTTGGTTATAAACACGTGTCGCGTCGGCAACTAACGTTGGTTGAGCAGCTTTTAAAGCAAGCGCTTGTAATCGACGACGTTTGTTGTTGTTCAGATGCCAAGCGTCATGTTCGGTATGGATTCGAGTTGGAACCCCGGTTACGCGAGCGGCATAACCAGCGTATAACAGTGGGCCAATATGATGGGTATGAACCACATCAGGGCGAATCGCGTTGAAGGCTTTAATTAGCTTAATAATGATATTGAATTGTACGCCTGGTGCTTTATCCAAAAAGACGATTTGCTTTTTGTATGGCTCTAGCTTCGGCCAGTTGTTTATAGACTCTTGTTTAGTACCCTCTAAACTGACAATCAACACTTGGTCTGTTGGTTTAGCAAGGCGCAGCAAATCCAGAGTTAGGGTTTCTAATCCACCCGGTGC
This sequence comes from Vibrio sp. 10N.261.51.C6, assembly GCF_041471785.1. NCBI lineage: Bacteria > Pseudomonadati > Pseudomonadota > Gammaproteobacteria > Vibrionales > Vibrionaceae > Vibrio > Vibrio sp. 10N.261.51.C6. The sequence continues at coordinate 13,792 of NZ_JBFRPB010000032.1, forward strand.
AAGGTGCTGAACAACGTGTATGATCTTTTTGCCATGCTTCGTTAAATGCGTATTCATAGTTTGGACCCTGCCTTTATAATTGTTGTTTCGCCTTTCTGACGTTTCTATTGAAGTAAATTCTTTAAAACGTTTAACTACACAAGGAGATTGCAGAAGTTGTGCCAACTAAATAATCTTTATTTTTCAGTTGCTTATGTTATCCAATTCCAGTGCGGTTTTCATTTCTCAAAATGGGAATCAAAACAAAATACGATTGAATGGCAGTTTGAATCATAGGGCTTGGGTAAATCGAAAGTAGCATTAGAACTTGGGGCTCTAAATAAACAAAACGCCAACCGAGTGTTGGCGTTTTGCTCTAGGATGCACGAAGCTTGGAAACTAGAAAGCTGTGAAGCTAGCAAGTCAAAAATGGCTTTGAGGCTGACTAGCTCATTTTCGGGATCACCGTTATCACAGGGACACCCAAGATATCTTCGATTTCGTCTTTGCGTTTGATTGAAGAATCAAACAGTTCAAACAATACCGCTAAACCAATACCCAATCCGATACCTGCAACAAATCCAGCCAGAATAAAGACAAAAGTCGGCATGTTAGATTTGATACTCGGTGTGAAAGGCAAATCAATAATCTTCACACGTTTGTTTTGCTCGAATACACCAAGCGAACCCGTTAGCTGAGCCATTTCATAACGCTCTGTCAGTTCATCATATAGTTGACGTTTGATTTCAACTTGACGTTTAAGGCGGTACATCTCTTTTGCATTTTCGCCGAAGTTATTGGCCTTGTGTTCTAATTCGAAAATCATAGTACGAAGGCTTTTGGTCTCTTCGGTTAAAGACTCAAAGCGAGCACGAACCAGCTGTAGGCTGTGTAATTGAGTGACCAGAAGAGGTTGGGTATCAGAAAGTTTGTTCAGTGTCGTACTACTAGCGATGTCCCAAAGCTGGTCGCTGTTCATCGTTGGCTGGGTTACCTCGAGCAAACTCTTACGTTCATTCTCTAGTCTGTCTAGCTCACGCACTTTAGCTTGCACAGCACTGTGCTTGTTCGTGTATTTAGCTTGTAACAAGGTAAGGTCGCTACGAATGTCGATGATCTGGTCTTCTAATTTACCGATCACAGGGTTGGTTCTTGAAAGTTGTTGGTCGATTGACCCTAAACTTTTTTCGACACCCGATAACTCGGCCTCTTTTTCTGCCAATGTTTGTTTGAGTGAAGCTAAGCGATTCAAACTTTGGCTCTGTACCTCAGGCGTCGAATGAACATTCTCATTCATGTATGCAGCTAGCGCTTCTTCTGCTTCTGCAAGCTCTGCGCTACGTTTGTCGATATGGATTTTCAAGAAGTTACTTGAATCTTCAATCGATGAACGTTCCGGTGCGAGTAACTGTTCAATGAAATGTTCACTTACCGAGCGCAGCGTCGCTTCCATTCCATTTGGTGTGTTCGACGTTAGACTTATCTTTAGAAAATCTTTTCCAAGCTGAGCCACCGTTAGACGTTGAGACAGGTCAGTAATGATCTCTTGTTTCTCAATTTCAGGCATATCTGGCGTGGTTAATTGCAGTTCATCAGCGACCGAGTAAAGCACATGTCGACTGTGAAGCAGTGTTCTTAATGCGTTAAGTCGATCTTTGAGCATCGTCGAAACGGCAATGTCTTCCAAGAATGGATTCATCTTGGCCGTTTCTTGAATCAACATACTGGTATGCGCGTCATATTTAGTTGGAGCCAACTTGCTCACACCAAAGCCTACAAAGGGCAAAATAAGCATTGGCAGAACGATAACGTAGCGTTGGCGCCACATCGCATTGATGATGACTAATAACCGCAATTTCAGATTATTCATAATAGCTCCAACATCCAATGTACGAAGTTACCACGGTTCTGCCAGCTCTCTTGTTCGACGACAGAGATAGGTGAGTTGCTTAGCTCGCGTGCATGATCAAGCGCCCAAATCATTTGGTTGGCACTGCCAACCGTGGTTACGTGCCCTTGATATGGAACCAAAGCAGGGAACGGTGTTGTGATAATGGGTGTGCCCGCCGCAAGGTATTCCATTAGTTTGAGTGGGCTACACGCTCGGATCTGCTCGTTATCAACAAACGGCAACAAGCTCACATCCCAGTGTTGAGAATAGCTTGGTAGCGTGTGGTGTGGACGAGGGCCAAGGTAATGTACGTTACTCAACTTAGGCAGCATGAGCGTATCAAGCTCGTTTGGACCTATGAAAACAAAGTCCCATTCCGGCATCGCATTCGCAACATGATCAATCATTTCATAATCAAGCCACTTAGAAAGGCTGCCATAAAAACCAGCAATAGGGCGGTGGTTGCTTGGTAAATCTTTTGCTCTTGGTGCGGGTGTTGAAAATAGGTCTACGTCGACACCATGTGGTAGCAAGTGCGCTTTATGCTTTGGAAATTTATCCATCAATTTTTTGCTAGCCGCGAATATAAGCGTTGATTTTTCGATTAGCTCTGATTCGTGCTGTGCAACGGTGTCATGATCAACACCAGCCAGCGCGCTAAAATCATCACCGCAGTAATAGACCACAGATGACTCGCCTAAGTGTCCGCACAAATCAACAGCGGTCGGAAGAGAAGTCCATAGGATAGGCGCGTTCAGATTAAGCTCCGCAATAATCGGTTTTAGTTGGTGCAACATCATTTGCTGAGCCAACTTTCTAGAAAATTTAGAAGCAGGCGCAGGGATTGTCTTTAAGTTAACGATAGTAATGTTGTCGTGTCCCTCAGAGTCGAGCATGTTTTGAGTTACGGCCTTGGTTTTACCAAACAACTTGTTGAACGCTCGGCTAACATCTTTGGCGGACAGCTTCGGTTGTCTTAAGCCAATAGAGTTGACCCATAAGACTTTGTGCTGCTTAGCAAGGTGACGTACTAAATGTTGAGTCGATGAAGGTAGGCCACCAAAGTCTTCACCAAATACGATTAAATCACGCATGGTCACCTCCATGAGTCTCTAACGAATCGAACATATCGGATTCTGTCACTTCAACGGGTTTGATGTGACCGACAACTCGAGCTGGGTTACCACCTGCGATTGCGAAGGCAGGAATATTCTTTGTTACTACGCTGCCTGCGGCTATTACGGCACCTTCGCCGATGGTTACGCCACCTTTGACCGTCACATTCGTGCCCAACCAAACATCGGGTTCAAGAATGATGTCACCGATTTGCTGAGGGTCGTCACCTTCACCTAGCGCTCGGCGTTTTGCATCAAGCGGGTGTCCAGAGTATCCAAATAGAAAAGCGCCGCCTGCGATTCGTACGTTGTCAGAGATAACCACTTTACCGCCAACAGCGATAGTCGACTGCCATCCGATGTCGACATTGTTGCCAATCGACAGTAGCGGGTGTTCCAAGCCTTCAAGTGGTTGGGTACAACCAGAGAATGTCGTGTGGCCAGAGATACGGCAATTGTCGCCAATCGTAATTTGCACCGGACCGCTGACGAAAGGCAGTCCACCATACAAATACAGGCGTTTGCCACATTGAGCCACACGACCTTTGAAAGCCGGAGTCCAGTAGAAGAATCGCGTAAAGCCAGAAACCAGATTCACCACTAGCTTGTGCGCTTGATATAGACAGCGATTAAATAGTTTAGGGGTAGGTAGCTCTGCGCTTCTGATGTTTTTCAAAATGAAAAACACATTTCTAATTCGAGAATTAGGATGAAACTTAAGCCAATGTTTGAATTGATGTATAGATACTGACGTCATAATGAAAATCCTCTTTTTTGTTATATAGAAGTACTTTCATATATTGTGCCATCTAATAAATATAATATTTTCAATAGGTTAAAATGTGTCTTTTAGGTTTTCTCATTTTGACAGGCAGTTTGAGATACATTTGAGACGCAAACTGTGAGTGCTGCGAGGATATAAATCGGCCAGTTGAAGCCTTGAGTCAAAAATGTACCCGACACGATTGTTCCAATCAGACCTGCATAGATCGCATAGGCGACCGCATTGAGTTCGGGGGCGATTTCTGTGGCCGAGTTTTTTAACCTCGTTAGCGTAGAGCGAGAGGTTTTGATCAAAGAAACGATAAGGCAGACAAAAATGATCAGACCAATAAAGCCTGTTTCTGCCAACACACCAAACCAGGTACTGTGAACGGCGTGATTCAGTCCGTCCCAATGCGAACTGTAAAAGAAGTAGTTCGAGAAGAAGTTGTTCAACCCTACGCCAGTCAGTGGATTTTCAACTGCCATTTTTACTGCCGCTTCCCAAGCATAGATTCGCCCCATTGCAGATTCATCGATACCTTGTTCAGCTGCACCACCAGAAGATCTGTCTGAGATACCAGCAACTAAATAGAGCATCACGGCCGCGACAGTTCCCACTGAGATTAAGAGAACTTTAGAGCGCACTAGCTTCCACGCAAAAATACCAATCACCGCAATACAACCCAGTAATCCGCCACGGCTTTGAGTGGCAATAATGGCGGCGAGCAGTAACAGACAAACTAAGGCACTGATTAAACGTTTGGATCGTGAGATGCCAGTCGTGGTGGCTTGGCTTATTGTAAAGGCGAGTGGGAACATCAGTACCAGTGCTAGGTCGTTCGGGTCACCTAACATAGAGCCAAAATCGCGGCCAATAGTCACGCGTGAGCCCTCGACAAGCCCAATACCATTTACTGAGTTGTACACGGCAATAGAGCTGACTAAAGCGCCAGCGTAGATAATCGTCATCGCGGTTTTTGCGAGATTTTCCGTGGTGTTTACTAGCCAAGTAATCGCAAGCGTCATCACTATAATTTTCCAATAAACGCCCTTGAATTCTGCTAGTGCTATTGGCCTGTTGGACGCGAAGATAATACCAATGAAAACCAATACCCAAAATATGGCGAGCCAATTTAAACAAGGGTGCCAGAAGATTTTAAGTTCTTTACTGATTAATGCATGCCATAGAAGAGCCGACAGAGCGCCTAATGAAAGCATCAGCGGTATTTTTAGCGAATAGAGCTGAGGTATAGCTTCGTGAATTCGGAAAAATGAAAAGACAACGAACAGTAAAACTAACCAGAATGTTTTGTTTAACACGAATAACCCGGCCAATGGCACAAGAGCGAGCGCCACAATGACAGCAGGGTGAGGCACAAAGTACCAAACAACACCAAGCCCAACACACAAGGTGCTGATCGTGATGATGACTGGCAATCTATTGGCTTCAGGGTTGACCATTGTGACCTCTATTGGCAAATAAACTCTTTAGGACTCGGCTCGTAATCTTTTTAAGACGTAGTTACGCCTGATGTTAAAGATTGCAAAGTGAGTGCCAGTTATGCATTTTGTTTAACTTACTGATTTAATGTTGGATTATTAAGTGAGGGCGTAGCCTTGAGGTGAGTTTTGTCATTTTGAGAATCAGTATAAAACTGACTAAAGTACTTAAATCATCAAGCCCAAATAACCAGTTATCGACTAAGGCTAGAATTAACGGTCGAGTTGATAGATTTCCAACAACTGCGGGACAACGGCTTGTGGAGAGTATTGGTTTTTCACGGTTTCTATCGCGTGACTCTTGAGAGAGTCACGTTGCTCGTTCGTCAATGACATCCACAAAGATAAAAACTGTTCTAGCTCAGCTTCTGAATTTGCAAGGTAGCCGTTAACTTGATGCTCGATGAGTTGAGGCAAGTTACCAACTGAGGTGGCGAGAACGGGAATGCCACGAATCATGGCTTCTAATGCCGCCATAGGTAAGCCTTCAAAGCGAGAAGGGATGATTAACAGATCGATTTGGCTCCAGACGTCGTCCATATTGGTCTGATGCCCATGAAAGGTCACATTATCAGGCTGCGATTTAACTAAGATGTCCATTTCTGGCCCGTCACCAAAAAGCTCAAACCGAACATCAGGAAACTGTTTGGCTAATGCAACAAATCGATCAGGCGCTTTTTCATGGCTCAATCGCCCCACAAAACCAACATGGAATGGGCTTGATGAAGGGGAGCTTGTTAACCCGGTTGGCATTTTAACAAAGTTATTCAATTGATGGGTTTGACTCGGCACTTTCGCTTTAATCTTTTCACTGACCACGAGCGACTGATCAGAAAGAAAACTGCTGTAACGGTCGAGCCAATCATAAAGCCATACTTTGCCTGTTGGGGTTTCACCTGCGTGATAAGTGGTGATTTGCTTTGTGTTGTTGAAACGAGGCGGAAGCTTGATTAACTTGCTGACCAAACTGGCTTTGTAACCATGAGCATGGATAAGCCTTGGTTGATAATGTTGAACTGCACGTTTCAGCTGTGTCGCGCTATTGCCATTTGAATCTACAGAACATGAGGCTAAATCGGAGAGGTAACTAAAAGGGATGTTCAGCGCATTCAACTTTTCAACGATGATCGCTTCAGGATTAAACTTAGTCAAAAGAACGATACGAACAGCCTCTGAATACTGAGCGCTTTCCGATATCAGGCCTTGTGCTAATTCTAAAACATGCGTTTCTATGCCTCCAAAAGTTTGGCTGTCGATCAACAGCCAAATCTCATGAAGGTTTATGTCGAGTGCACCTTGGTTAGGCTTGATTGTACTCATCTTCCGATTCCCAAGCCTGTTTCTTACGATAAACAGTAGAAGGGCTAAGTTCTAGCAGCACAGCAGCGTTTAACACATTCCCATCGCAATGATTGATGGCATGTTGAATGGCTTCACGTTCTATTTGCCACATTGGACGAATAGCACCTTCGCTCGTGGTAAATGCAGGCGTCATCGGCTCATTGTGAGCTTGAGCAACTGACGATTGTTCCAACTCTTCCGGAGTAATCGGTGGCAACTTAGCTTCTGGTGCTTCAACAACTGCAGGTTGAGGCGCAGTTACTCGAATTGGTGTCACTGATTTAGATGATGGAGCGGCATCTACTTTATTAATCGGAGGCGGTAACATGTCTTTAGTCACGCTCGTTTCATTGTTCAACACCACTATGTTACGGATGATGTTTTGCAACTGACGCACATTGCCTGGCCACGCATAACGTTTAAGTAGATTCTGCGTTTCTTTGTCTATTGATTTAAACTTCTTCTTATCTTGCTTCGCGTACAGCTTCAAGAAATGATTGCAAAGAGTGACAATGTCACTCCCTCGCTCGCGAAGCGGTGGCATTTCGATAGGCACAACGTGAACACGATAGTAAAGGTCTTCTCTAAAACGTCCTTCTTCTACTTCAACCAGTGGATCGCGGTTGGTCGCACAGATAATTCTGACATCCACTTTAATCTCGCGGTTGCCACCGAGTGGAGTAAACGTACCAGTTTGCAAAAATCTGAGGAGCTTCTTCTGCATCTCCAGTTCCATTTCACAAAGCTCATCGAGAAATAGGGTACCGCCATGCGCTTGCATTGCTGCACCTTTACGGTCGGTTGTCGCACCGGTAAACGCACCTTTAACGTGACCGAAGATTTCACTCTCCATTAGGTCTCGAGGGATAGCGCCGCAGTTAATGGCCACGAAGGGTTTACCATTACGCTGACTCTCTTGGTGAATCGCTTCCGCACACACTTCTTTACCTGTACCACTTTCGCCGTTAATAAACACGCTGGCAGTGGTTGGTGCTACCGAATCAATGATCTTGTAAACCGCCTGCATGGGTAGGCAAGAGCCAATGAAATTATGAAAACGATCACGATCGAATTTGCTTTGCATGTTATCGACGAGGTTTTCGAGTTTCGCTCTTTTTAGATGCAAGCTAACAGAGGTCTTGAGTCGATCGGCTTGAATGGGTTTCTCTAAGAAGTCTTCTGCACCGCGTTGGATAAGGTCTACCGCGATGTTTACTGAACCATGCGCTGTCGCGATGATGACAGCGGTCGGTATTTCGTTAGCAGTAATCCAATCTAAGACTTCTTCGCCTGGCATGTCAGGAAGCTTAAGGTCGAGAATCACAAGCTGTGGAGAGTGCCTTTCAATGAAGGTCTTAGCTTCCGCGCCGGTTTCGACGTGGAAAATATCATAGGGCTCGTCTTTTACGTACTGCTTGTAGAGTACGGCGAGTGAGGTGGAGTCTTCAACTAACAATACCTTAGGGCGCATTGTGTATTCCTTTTGAAACTTTATCCTAACCAATCAATAACATAGTGATATGCAACCATCAATACGAGTCTTGTGTATTTGTTATCTACCACATGCTATCTTTTAAGAAGCGGCCTGTATAACTTCTCGCATTGCTGTTCATGATGGAGCCCATCTTATGGCGACTATATTAATAACGACTGTTTTGAGTTTTTAATCTGATACCGATAATGAACATGCAAAGCTAGCTGAAGCCTGCCTCTTTCCTTTCAAGCAAGGCTTTTATTGAACGCTCTGCGAGCTCTAGTAATTCATCAACTTGTCGAAATGCCGCATCATGACTCTGTTCTAAACATAGCTTTTCTAAAGCTCGAGCTAATTCACCCAAAGGGCGATTACCTAACGAAAGCGCTGTGCTGCCGAGAGTGTGGACCTCGAACTCAAGTGTTTGAGCGTCTTTCTGCGTGACTGCCTCTTTTATAGCGACCAAGCGTGTTTGTGATTCTTCGACATAATGGTCGATCAAGATAGGGATAATGTCCGCACTTGTATCGCGAATCATTTGCTCCAGAACGCTTTCATCGACAAGCTTGCTCACTTGTTGTGAGTTTAGATTTGTAGCTGCGTCTGACGCTAAAGTAGAATTCATCAAACTAAGTCCTTTTATTGAGCTTAATATCTGTTAATACTATTAAGTTTTAGTCATTTTCTAGAATAATTTCAACTGGTTGCCATACAAATAGAGCATTTAATTGGCATCTCACTCATCTTGCTATTGGGTTTGTGACAAACCTAACGGACTGATTTTATTTTGTTTTCTCTTATGAAATATAAACTTAGGTGCCTATAAAGCCTAAGGTGCGGGTAGATCTCAGAAGAAAACGAGCCCGATACAAATAAAAAAGACCACTGCAGTGAATTAACAACAGTGGTCTTAGAGCGGGGTAAGCAGTTTGGGCTAATCTAAATAGCGATAACGCAAATAGCGATAATTTAAACAGCCGAGCTTTAAATCACGAAAAGTAGGACTACGAAGCTTTATCAATTTTTGGCTTTGGGTCGGCTTCTACTTCTTCCTCGCTACTTTCTGAGAAGATATCAGCAACAGCGCTTCTCTCGAGTTCACCTATTAGATTACCGTCTTCATCAACAACTGGAAGAGAGTAGTCACAAGACATAGTGTCCGGTAGCACTTCTTCAATCACCGCATCTGGTAAGATGGCAGGGACTTCTTCGTATATCTCATCACTAAAATCATGTACCGATGAATCTTCAACGGCGTCTTGTAGGCTCTCTTGTGTGACTAGGCCTTGATAGCCGTCATCCGTTACGTGATAAGCGTAATCGTTTTTCAGCATCTTCATCTGTGCCAGAGCACCTTCAATCGTTTCTGATGTGATTCGATACAGAGGAGGCTGCATAACGGTTTCAACGGTCAGTGCACGAGCACGGTTTACGTCTTTCACGAACGCTTCCACGTAATCATCGGCTGGATTTAGCAGAATCTCATGTGGTGTGCCTTGTTGTACTAACTCGCCGTCTTTCAAAATTGCGATTCTATCGCCTAGGCGGAGTGCTTCGTCCAGATCATGAGTGATGAAAACAATCGTCTTATGAAGCTTCTCTTGAAGTTCGATAAGCTGATCTTGCATTTCACTTCGAATCAAAGGGTCGAGTGCCGAAAAGGCTTCATCCATTAACAAGATTTCAGCGTTAGTACACAGAGCGCGAGAAAGGCCAACACGTTGTTGCTGACCACCTGAAAGTTGCACAGGGTATTGCTTGCCGTAACCTTTCAAGCCCACGGTTTCTAACCATTCGTTGGCTTTTGCTAAACGGTCTTCTTTTTTGATGCCTTGTACTTCCAACCCGTACGCAACGTTTTCAACCACAGTGCGATGAGGCATTAAGCCAAAGCGTTGGAATACCATCGACATTTTATGACGACGGAACTCTTCTAGCTGTTTAGTGTTGAGGCTCATCACATCAATGCCTTCAACCATGATTTTACCTTGAGTCGGGTCAATCAAACGGTTGAAGTGGCGAATCAGCGTCGATTTACCCGAGCCAGAAAGCCCCATGATAACGAAGATTTCACCACGGTTAATCTCAAGGTTGATCTCTTTCAAACCAACGGTATGACCCGTATCCGCAAGAATCTGATCTTTGTGTTCGCCGTTTTGAACTCGGTTCATAACAGACATTGGTTTCGGTCCAAACACCTTGTACAGACCACTAATTTCAATCAATGGTTTAGTCATGCTTGAATCCTCCTAAATGCGCATTAGTTCTTCTTGCGTACGCTTGTGAAGCGCGGTCAAAAAGGATTGCGAGGGCAACGATGGCGAAACCATTCATCAAGCCTAATGTGAAGTACTGGTTAGTAATCGATTTGAGAACCGGTTGTCCTAGGCCTTTCACACCAATCATGGATGCGATAACAACCATAGACAGTGCCATCATGATGGTTTGGTTAATACCCGCCATGATCGTTGGCATTGCTAGAGGAAGTTGAACACCCCATAAGCGTTGCTTTTTGCTCGCACCGAAAGCGGTAGCGGCTTCAAGGACTTCTTTATCAACTAAGCGTATGCCTAGGTTAGTTAGACGAATTACAGGTGGAATCGCGTAGATAACCACGGCGATTAGCCCTGGAATCTTACCGATGCCCAGTAGCATTACCACTGGAATCAAATAAACGAACGCAGGCATGGTTTGCATGATATCGAGCATCGGCGTAACAATTGACTGAGCTCGATTTGAACGAGCCATCGCAATACCAATCGGAATGCCCAAGAATATTGAAACCAAGGTACATACAGTGATGATACTGAGCGTCCGCATGGTGTCTTCCCACATTCCAAAGTAACCAATGAGAAGTAGAGAAGCAACACAGCCTAGAGCCAGTTTCCAAGAACGGCTTGCTGCGTAGACAAGGCTGGTACACACAGCCAGGACTATAATCCAAGGTGTTGAGATAAGGAGTTTTTCAAACCAAACGAGGAATGAAAGAAGAGGGTCAAAGAGAGATTCAATCATTTCGCCGTATTCACGGGAAAATTCACGGTATGCGCCATCTAGCGTCTTTTTTATGGTTCGTAAATCACCGCGTTCCATCTCTGGAAAGCTTGATAACCAATTGCTGTCAGCCATTTTATATCCTTATAGTTCGGAGCCACTTGTCCATGCGATAAGAAAATCGCTAATGAAAAGGGCTCCGAATCATGAATAACATCAAGTATAGCGACGTTATTTCTGTTTTATTGTTGAAGCGTAATTACTTGTTATTAAATCAAGCTCTTACAGCTCTGCTTCAACTTTCTTAGCCACTTCTTCAGAAACCCATGGGTGCCATACTTCTGGGAATTCACTTAAGAAATGCAGACTCGCTTCTTCGCCATCAGCTTGGTTGTCTTCCATCCAAGCAAGTAGCGAGTTCATTTTGTCGTTTGTGAAACCACGTTTAGTAAAGTAGTCGTACGCTTCAGGAGCACGTGACGCAAAACTTTCAGTGGTAATCGTGTGGACAGGTGAAGGCGGGTACATGGTTGCTTTTGGCGATTCACAATCTTCTTTGGTGGTACAGTTAAGGAACTCTTCCTCATTAACGCCACTGCCAAAGTCGACTTTAACCATGTCGTATTTACCTAGAACAGCGGTCGGTGCCCAGTAGTAACCAAACCAAGCTTCTTCACGTTCATAAGCTTTTGCGATAGAGCCAGATAAGCCGGCACTCGAGCCTGGATCAACAATCGTGAAACCGCTGTTTTCTAGCTCAAGAGCATTAAACAAGTTTCCGGCGCTGATCTGACAGTTCCAGCCTGCAGGGCAGCTGTAGAATGCAGATGTATCTGGGTCTTCAGGGTGTTTAAATAAGCTTGCGTTTTTGCGTACGCCTTCGATGGTTGCCATTTCAGGGTACTGTTTTACTAGGTAAGCTGGAACCCAAAAGCCTTCTTCGCCGCCGTTCACAAGTGCTTTACCTGCGTAGCGAAGACGTTTTTCTTCAACACCTTTATCTAATGCGTCTTTTAAACTGTTGCTCCAAAGTTCAGGTGCAACATCAGGCTGGCCTTTTTCGATCATAGACGTGCCTGTTGGCATAGTGTCGCCAGGGATAAGTTCAGCATCACACCCATAACCATGTTCAAGGATGAATTGGTCGATATTGGCGATCAGTGTTGCAGAGTTCCAGTTCATATCTGCGATTGTTACGCTGCCACATTCTCCAGCGTTAGCATTACCGCTGGCTGCTGCTGCTAACAAAAATACGGAGCTTAACTTGTATTTCATATTGAGTTTCCTTTCTCTTTAATAATACAACTAAGGTAACCAAGGTAAATTGATTATCTAAATTGCTCGATGGTGATCCTTTCCGTGTATTTGAACCATTTGAGCAGAAGGAGGGATGGGTGAAGTTTGAATAGATAAACGTGCAAAGTCAGTGAAGTGTGATTTGCCAATTCATCCACTGTGTTTCAACAGCCATCGGATAACTTTGTCAAACTATTACAAATTCGTCAAAAACCACCTCTATTTATAATCTTAGGGAATAATCGTACGAATTCCATCTTTGATGCGATTTACATGGCACTTTAACCGTCTGTGTCACATTACCGCTGGGGCTGTTTATTTTTGAAGGGATTTAAAGGTGGTAAGACCATGAATGACGTGTGTAAAATGCGTTGAATGGTTTTTAAAATCTTATTTTTAATAACAATTTCGCCAAAAACACCCAATTTGGTTTTGAATCATTCAGAGCAGTTGGAGCTTGAAGTCTAATACGATTAGCGGCTGTCATGGTTTTAATGACAGCCAGAAAGTAGCAAAAGAAAGTTACATAGGAAGGTTCAAAAACTCATTTTGATACAGCTTGTTTGCCAAGCTATCGCGAAGCTTAACGGGGATAAATTTCATTCGATTGATTTGTCTGACCAACTCTTGTGCAAAGCTAGGCTTTTGTTTCATGTTCATCACGCAGCCCATTAGATTGATACTTTGTGCATCAAGCAGCTTTTTCGCTTGTTCTAGGTGGTGACTCGACGTTTCTCCATAGGCGACAACAATTAGTGTACTGCCACAAGCGCTCGCGACAGACTGCGCCGGAATATTGCCTTTGTTTATGTTGAGAAGCGGTGAGGTATCAATGATGACTCTGTCGTATTTCTCTAACCATTTGTTGACCACTTTTTGTAACGTTGTCGGATCTTTATAAGCCAATTGCGTTGAAGCAACTTGTGGAGCAGGGACACCGATAAACGTACGCTGAGATTCAACATGTTCTATCAGTTGACCTTGCTGATTATCTTCTAGCATATTCAAATCTTTGAAAGCAGGGTTGAATAAGTTGAGATCAACATAAAGCGTTGAATGACCCGCAAGAAGAAAACGCTCGGCTAATGCGGTTGCAATAGATGTTACGCCGTCACCTGAATGGCAGGCGGTGACGCATATTGATTTTTGGCCGTTAAGTTCAGAAGCTAAATACAGTTGCTCGACTTCGGCATGGGTCGCTGAAATTGTCATTATAAAGCTCCTATTAATACGATGGTGGTGGTGATACGCAGTATGTCATCAAGTCCGACGCGTGCTTTTTCAATAAAGCTTTCGCGACGGTCTGGGATGTAAATCGTGTCACCAGCGCGTAGCACCGGCAAGTTGTAAATGTTCGCCGTTTTGCTGAATTCAACAAGGTCAAAAGTACGAGCCTGACCTTGGCAGCAAGACATATTGACGATGGTAATTTTTTCTACATAAGCATTGTCGGTAGGTCCTGCTGCTTCTGCCAGAATATCTAGAATGGTCATGTTGTCGTTGAACACATAACGCCCCGGATTGTTAATCGCACCAAGCACACGAACGGTTTCTTCTTTCGGTGTATCTAACCAGTTTTTGCCTTTCTCTGGGATGTAAATCGTGTCGCCAGTGGTTACGTTTGGCAGTAACGATTCGTCACCGGTTTCGAAGTACAGTGATAAGTTAAGTTTGCTTACTTGCGAATAGGTTTTGTCACGATGCGTTACTCGAACGTTGTGGATGTCGGCATCCTTTGTTGGACCGTCAGCCGCAGACAAGATATCAAGGAAGTGCATGTCTTTGGTGAAGCGGTAACGACCGGGTGCATTCACTTGTCCAAAGATGTAGATCGAAGCATCAGAGCTTTGACGAACCCATTGTGATTTATTGTCTGAAGGATCTTGTGGCAAGTCGTGAACACGCACGATAGAGCCCGCTCGAATTTGTGGCATTTGGTCACGTGGCGCACCATTTCGAATAAAATCATCAAGGTTAAACACAACTAGCTTTCTACCAGTAACAACTTCGATTTTCGATGTGTCAGCGCGTAGCGTAGGGCCACCGACGTGTGCCAATAATCCCATGAAATTCATTTCATCTGACCATTCAATACGACCAGGTCGATTCACCTCACCAATCACGTTAACTGCTCTGTCTGGCGTGATTTTCAACCAAGACTTCTCGTTCATGTCGGTTTTCTCGGGAACGAAAATCGCGTCACCAGCTTTGATGCTAGGAGGGTTAGAGTTAGGTAAGCCTTCAGTGTAAGCCGCTAAATCGAATTTAAGCACTCTGCCATCTGCTTTGATAACACGGATTTGTCGTGACTCTGCAAATCGAGTTGGGCCGCCCGCATTCGCCAAGATATCCATAAAGGTCGCGTCTCTTTTGCCTTCAAAAGCACCAGGGGCTGCGACTTCGCCCATTACGTAAACCATGTTGGCGCCGGATTTGATCTCTTCTTCTTGCTTGGGAACGAAAATGGTCGCACCCGGGCGTAAAATTGGAAGCAGACTTTCGTCACCAGAATCTAAGTAACGTTTTAGGTTGAATAGCGTTGGGGTGTTGTTCGAAATCACTCGGATTTGCTCAACACTGGCATAACGAGTTACGCCGCCCGAACGCATAAGTACGTCGACAAGGTCGGTGTTCTCTTTGTAAGTGAACGAACCCGGCGCGTTCACCTCACCAAACACTTTGATGGAGTTACGAGAATCAGCACTGTCACCTGAGTTAGCAAGCTTTGCTGCGTCAAACTCTTGCTCGATGTTACCGACTAATGGAGAAGCTGGAACGAATAGTGAATCCAGTGATTGAAGAGTAGGTAATGCTGACTCGTCTCCTGAATCAAGGAATCGTTTGTAGTTAAACTCTTTCTTATCTGCGCCTCGCTTAAGAATCAGCTTATCCAGTTGCGCGCCCGGGCGTAAACCACCCGCAGCGTAAAGTGCCATTTGGATGCTAGAACCTAATGAGAGCGTGTATTCGCCAGGCTGTTCTACATAACCTTGCACGTAGACGATGATTTGCTGCTCTTTTACATACACTGAAGCGTTCGAAAGATCTTTGTAAGCGGTTGCCAGCGACTCTAGAACCACTTTGTTAAGCTGTTCGCTGTCGTAACCCGCAACAAACACAGCGCCTACTTCTGGAAGAGTAATACGGCCACGCTTATCCACTTGGAACCCCGTGTTTAAGGTACTTTCACCGGGTACGTTAACTTGGATTAGATCACCGACTTGAACCGCGTCTGAAAACTCATCGTTAGCATCGACGACATTCGCAAAGCATAACGATAGGGTGATGATAAAAGCGATCAAGGATTTCATAATCCACCTCCCATTTTCTCGGCATTCTTAGGCGAGACAATTTCAATACTTACTCGGCGGTTCGTTAAACGCGTGCCGTCGGATTCACCTTCAAAAAGAGGGACGGTTTCGCCAACAGAGACGGCTTTGATTCGTTGAGCGCCTAGTCCAAAAATAGTCAGGTAGCGTTCGACTTGTTTCGCTCGTCCAAGTGCTAACTTGTCGTTGTATTCTTCGGCACCCGTTGCATCAGCATGGCCGGTAACAACAAGGTCTAGGGATTTGTGTTCTTTAAGTAAAGTGGTCGCCTCGGCCAGTCTTCCCATATATTTAGGATTTACTTCAGTCGAGTTTTCCGCAAATTGGTTGTCAACATTAAGCAGGTCATACAACTGTTCAATAACCGACAGTTGCATTCTAAATTGATTTTCATTTTTTGGTGGCTCACAGCGGGCTTGTGAAGTTACGTAATCCAGTTGGACCTCAAGTTCATTTAGGCGTTTTCTTTGGATCACTAAGTCGTTGGCTGCATCCAGTAGTAGACCGCCTTGAAGTTCACGAGCAATACGATTTTGCTTTTCGATTGCTTGAACAACAGCAGCGGGGAAACACCAACGAGCACCTTCTTGGATCAAAGCATCAAGGTGCAATTTAGCGAGCTGCCAATCAAAGCGTAATCCATGTTCCGGACCAAGAGGCTCGTCTGGCATGACAGGAGAGAAGTCTGAGTTTTGATAGTTAATAGAATCGTAACTTTCAGCCAAACCCCCTGTGCCTTGTTCAGGATAGCTAGTACAGCCACCCAGAACGAGAGCGGACAGAGAAAGGGCTATGTAGTTTTTCAGTATTTTCATGCCAACGTCCTATGTTTCTAATTTTTCTTATTATTTTTTGTTACTTCTAGCTTAGTGGGTCTTCATGAATTTGCAGGATTTTTTGAATTTACTGGGATAGCGTGGCCAATACGCAGCAAGTTCATAATTTCAAGAGGTTGCCCCGTCACATTTTCAAGTCGCATGTTGCGCTCGCGTTCAGTCAGACGTTTGAACATATAAACAATCGCGCCAACACCAGATGAATCTAAAAACTCAACCTGACTAAAATCAACTTCGATTTCAGGGTGACCATCGTTAGAAATCACATCATCGATGTCGGTTTGTGCATCACGACTGCCTGCTGCATCCAGATCACCGAAAATAGAAAGTGTCAGTGTCGTTGTGTTTAAATCAATCTTACGTAGTTCCATAGCGATATCTCCTTTTCAGTATGTATGGACAATTGCACTGAATGTGCCAACTTTTATATTGTTATTTTTCAATGGCTTATATTTATCGTGAATTCCCATCTCAAATTGAGAAAAGGCATTTCTCAATTTGAGAACTAAAAACGGCGGAATATATGAGAGTTATAGGTCATTAATTTAATGAATAAATGAAAAGGTTAGATAAGGTTGATGAGTGGATCGCATCTTCTAGCAAAGGTTGTCTACCTACGTGTCAGAACGCTTAGGATTAAAGGCGTTTGTTGACTACTACAGATATCAATACGGAGCAGATGATGAGATTAACTAAATTGGCGATAGCAACTCTATGGGCGTGTTCGCTTTCTTCTCATTCATCCTATTTACCTCCCGACCATTTGGTACTGGCCAATACATACCAACAAGGCATTGATGTTTCTGAATACTGGAAGAGTGAAAAGCTTGATGGGATTCGGGCTCTTTGGGACGGACAACATCTTTATACACGCAATGGTAATCGCATTTACTCACCCAAGTGGTTTACTGAAAACTTGCCTAAGGTCCATCTCGAAGGAGAGTTGTGGGCAGGAAGGGGCAAGTTCCACCTTGTTCAATCTACCGTTCTCGATCATACGCCGAGTGACACAGCATGGCGCCAAATCGATTTCATGCTGTTTGATATGCCAGGCGCTGCGGGAGATTATCAAAAGCGCTATTACAACATTTTGCATTGGGTAAGCGTGATTGGAGAATCTCATGTCAGCTACATAGAACATGTACCAATTCACAGTGAAGAGGCTTTGTTTCATCAACTTGATAATGTCGATGAGCGTAATGGCGAAGGTTTGATGCTTAGAAAAATCACCAGTCGTTATCAAGCAGGCCGAAGTAATGATTTGTTAAAACTGAAAAGGCATCATGATGCCGAAGCCACAGTTATTGGCTACAAGGGTGGGACAGGGAAGTATAAAGGGATGATGGGTTCAATCTTGGTTCACACAGAAGAGGGTGTGGAATTTTATATAGGCAGCGGGTTCACTGACCAAATGAGACTCGCACCGCCAGAGATCGGCAGCCGTATTACCTTTCGTTACAATGGTTTTACTGAAAACGGAAAACCCAAGTTTGCGCGCTTTGTTCGAGAGAAGAGTGAATATTAAGGCAGATACGATCTACCTGACCATTAAACGAAAAAGAACCCTGAAAATCAGAGCTCTTTTTTTTATTCGAAATCAGATAGACCGACTTAGCGAGTACGAATCTAGCGAGAACTAAATTCTAACTGAACGTCATCGTCCTGCTTGTGCATCCAGTGTAGACGCATACCCAGCATAATCGCGGCTGACGTTAGACCGACGATGAAACCAATCCAGAAGCCGTGCGCACCCATAGGGTCAACAATCCAATCTTTCATACCCAAGATGTAACCGATAGGAAGACCAAGCAACCAGTAAGCCACAAAGGTGATGTTGAAGATTGAACGCATGTCTTTGTAGCCACGCAGAGCACCCGCAGCGATAACTTGGATGGCGTCAGTACATTGATAAACCGCCGCGAACAACAGCAACTGCATTGCAACCATAATTACTGCCGTGTTCTCTGTGTAAAGTAATGCAACCTGTTCTCTGAACAGGACAGTTAACGCCGCTGTCATTAAGGCTGTCACTAAACCAACAATGATACCCACGTGTGTCGCGATCTTCGCACCTTCGGTGTTGTTTTCGCCCAACTTATGGCCAACACGAATACTCACGGCTGCACCAATACTCATTGGAATCATGAAGACCAGCGAAGAGAAGTTGATCGCGACTTGGTGCGCGGCAACAATCAATGAACCCAATGGTGCAACTAACAGAGAAACCACCGCAAACAGAGTTACCTCGAAGAAGATAGCGGCCGCCACAGGGAAACCAAGTCTAAACAGACGAATTTGAGCTTTAAGTTGCGGTTTATGGAACGTACCGAAGATGTTGATTTTCGACAAACGCTTTGATGTTAAAACGTAAGCGAACAGTAGTGCAAACATCACCCAATATACGATAGCCGTTGCAACGCCACAGCCAACACCACCCAGAGCAGGAGCACCAAGTTTTCCGTATACGAACATCCAGTTCAGCGGGATGTTTAATAGCAAGCCAATAAAACCAATCACCATCGCAGGCTTGGTTAAAGACATACCATCGGTAAAGCTTCGCAATGTTTGGAACAACAAAAACGCAGGTACAGCAAACATCACCGCATTCATATAGCCGATGGTCTTTTCCGCCATGAGTTGTTCAATGTCCATCCACTCCAATATCAATTGTGTTTGAAAAAGCACACCAATGATTGGAAGGGAGATGACGAGCGCTAAAAATGCGCCTTGTTGAATTTCGAATGGAATTTTTACTTGTCGACCAGAACCATTCAGTTGTGCAACGACAGGAACCAACGCCATCAATAGACCAACACCAAATAAAATTGATGGTAGCCAGATACTTGCTGCAATCGAAACCGCCGCCATATCGATAGCACTTACGCCACCGGCCATTACGGTATCAACAAAACCCATTCCAGTTTGTGCAACGGATGCGATCAATACTGGGGTCGCAAGTTTAATTAGATTCGAGGATTCTTCTTTGTAACGATGCACAAACAACTCCAAATAAGAGGGAAAATTAGAATAATAGTGTAGGAAAGGACATTCTGAAGGAATCAGAGACAATGATCTTAAGCTTCCACTGGACGAATCATAAAGAAATGTCACAATAACTGCTATGAAAAACTGTTATTAGAATGCTAAATAGGAATCTTATGTTTACAGGTATCGTTCAAGGTATGGCAACACTGGTTGCTATCAACAAAAAAGAGTCGTTTCAAACTCATACCATTGAGCTAAGCGATGAAATGGTTGAAGGATTAGCCATTGGTGCTTCAGTAGCTCATAACGGTTGTTGCTTAACGGTAACGGAAATTTCAGGTAACCAGATTGCTTTTGATTTAATGCAAGCGACATTGCGATTGACGAACTTAGGCCAACTGAATGTTGGTGACAAAGTGAATGTTGAGCGTGCAGCAAAGTTTGGTGACGAAATTGGCGGGCATAGCATGTCTGGCCACATTACTCTGATGGCTAACCTAGTCGATGTGATTAAAACAGAAAACAACCGTACACTTTGGTTTGAGCTGCCTCAAGAATCAATGAAGTATGTGTTGAGTAAGGGTTACATCGGCGTTGATGGTTGTTCATTGACGATTGGTGAAGTGGAAGAGAACCGTTTCTCTGTTCACCTGATCCCAGAAACACTGAATCGTACTCTGTTTGGCGGCCGTGAAGTAGGCGACCAAGTAAACATTGAGTTCGATCCACAAACGCAGGCAATTGTTGATACTGTCGAGCGTGTATTAGCGAACCAGAAATAGCCACTAAGCGCATTGAATCGGTGGCAATAAAATCACACCGATGACCAAATTAAAAAAGAGCACGTGAGGTGCTCTTTTTTGATCATGGTTTAAACGAGAAACTGATTGTCAGAATACTTGTTCATCATCGGCATCAATCGAAAGGTTGATTCTGTCTCTTACTTCGTCAACCTGCATATCCAAATGAATGGCATTGCAACACGCTGGACAATCATCATAGAAGTCTTGGCTACCATTAGATGCATCAAGCGTGATGTTAATACCGTGCCCACAATGCGGACAGGAGACATGTTTCTCTGTGTATTTATGCATGGCAAATTCTCCTCACTGTAACTGATACCAATCGTATTCGGTTATAAACAGCTGTAATTGGTATTAAACGGCCTGTATCTTCTGAATGCATGCTTCAGTGTGTGCTAAATATTCGCCGCCAAATTGATTGCAGTGGTTAAGAAGATGGTACAAGTTGTAAATGTCTTTCCGATCAGTATAGCCAACGTCGAGTGGATTGACGCTCTGGTAACCTTCATAAAACTCTTTAGGGAAACCTTCAAACAATTCAGTTAACGCCAAATCACACTCATGGTCCCCCCAGTAACAAGCAGGGTCGTAGCAAATTGGGCCAAACGCAGAGTTAGCAACATTGCCATTCCAAAGATCCCCATGAAGCAAAGAAGGGCGAGGGTTGTGGCCAGCAAGACGCATATTCACCACATCAACGATGTCATCGATATCACCAAACTCGATGCCTTTCTCTTTGAGCAGTTGCAGTTGGAAACCAATGCGTTGCTCAGAGAAAAAGCGACCCCATTTCTTATGCCAAGGGTTGGGTTGAAGTGTGCTGCCGATATAGTTGTCTTGGTCGCAACCAAACTCTTTTTGCTCGCCCCATTGATGAAGCCGCGCAAGCTGAACGCCGAAATCGAAGCTATTGTTGCCCGTCTCGAGCGGTTTGGTCGGCAAGTAATTCAGAATAATGAACGAGCACTCTTTGGTTTTGCCAATAAGCACCAACTCAGGAACGTAAACAGTGGAGGTTTCTCTTAACAAGCGTAAGTTCTCAGCTTCAATTTCAAACTTAGGTAAAAATTCTCGCTGATTCACTTTCACAAAGTAACGCTCATTACCATCGCTGATCATATAGCAATCGTTAATGTCGCCACCAGAAACCTTGGTACGTTCAGTAATCTGAAAGTTAAATAGAAGAGTATCTGAAAGTTGTTGAGAAATGGCCTGCCACATAGGAAATCCTCAAAGACTGAAAGTTAAAAAGATTGAAGGTTAGAAATACTGTTTGTTTAATAGCAATAGTTTAGGATAAATCTGAACAATTTATAGACGCACTCGTCAATGTTCTTAGCTCTTCTTCATCTTACGTAGAATCAATTGGCCGAATTGTGAACTCGAACTGATTCAAGCTCTTTGAAATACAAACATAAATTGAAAACCTGACGTGATGAAATAGTTTGGAACTGGTCTCACAATCGAAACGGTTTTGAACGCCACAAACTGGAAAAGAGGTTTGAGCTTGTTATTGTCTAGCGACTAAATCAAATGAGCTTTTAGAGTAAGTTGAAAGGGCTATTGTTAACTGGCGCAATACTTTGCTTCAAAGTTTGTCTTACACTTCTTTAGCGTGAATTTACTTATGTCGTAAGTAGGCAGGTATACCACATAAAGCTATATCGATTTAATTTTAAGCTGAAATACTAACTAGGATCATTTAAATGTGGTTTTGGGCAATAAAGTGATGACAAATAGCTTCATTTACATAGTATTAGGCAAGTACGTATTAATCTGCTCTAGAGCTTAAAACGGAGAATTATTGTGGTTGTAGAAACCGATGG
The DNA here is from genome assembly GCF_041471785.1 of Vibrio sp. 10N.261.51.C6. Classification (NCBI taxonomy): domain Bacteria; kingdom Pseudomonadati; phylum Pseudomonadota; class Gammaproteobacteria; order Vibrionales; family Vibrionaceae; genus Vibrio; species Vibrio sp. 10N.261.51.C6. The sequence continues at coordinate 35,926 of NZ_JBFRPB010000032.1, forward strand.
CTATTTGGCTTTAATCGAGCACCTATCATTCAACCTTGATGTGTTTACCAATAGTAATGGTGATACTGGAAACGAAAGTGTCGAAGACATTGTTACCGACATGATTTCAACAAACATCATGGCTATTTTCGAGCAAAACCCAGAGTTGCATTCGAGCGTTCGTTTTCAACTTTTGAAAGAAGCAGATGCCGTCGTAGCGGATCTTGGTGAAGTATTAGCGGGTGTGTGGGCTAAGAAAGCGACTAACGAACAAATTGTATTCCTCGATGAGTACATCGCGTTAGTGAAGAACCTGTTTGATACTGCTGTTGCTAAATACGATTAACGGTTTGTTTGCTCATTTATCGTCGTAATTAATCAGCATAATAACAACGGGCGTTTAAGTCGTATCTTTCTAGAGTTACCTCGCTCAGCGGTTTATCTTTCGAACCGCTATAAACGCCTAAAGTGCCAAAACTTGGATGCCCAGTAAGGGTTATCTAACCTAGAAATAATGACACCTTTCGATGTCGAGGCATGTAGAAATTGGTTGTTTCCTAAATAAACGCCTACATGTCGCACCGTCATCGAAGTCTTGAAAAACACCAAGTCACCGCTTGTTGCCTGCCCATACGCAATTTCTTTTCCCTTTTTACTCTGGTCTTTTGTGGTTCTTGGTAGAGCTTGTTGAGTCGCATTTTGCACGGCGATTTGAACAAAAGCAGAGCAATCTATACCTCGAAATGAGGTCCCACCGAAATGGTATGGCACGCCTTTCCACTGTTCATACACGCTCATATAAGCGTTTGTAGTCAATTGTTCTGACTTTGATAGGGGTTTCTGTGCGGTTTGACTAAGATGAGAAGGCGAAGGTGACGAGCTACAAGCAGCCAATGTTGCTAAAGTTATTGTAACTACAGCCATTTTTCTGATTTTCATATGTAACTCTTCTGACAAAAAACTGAAATAAAAACGTCATCAAGGACTTCTAGTATACGACCTAACTTAAGGATATCTCTTTTCGTAGTCAAACTGGATTTCACATGCCCGACACAAATTTATCAATAAAACCCTCACGTTATACATTCTCGCTCATTCAAACCGTCACTGCTGTATTTATTTCCATTCTTTTACTTGTTACTTTTTTATCAATGGTTAGCATTCGGGGCGTTGAACGGGTCGGGGGACATTTTGATGCACTCTCGGAACAAGCATTACCCCTTGCTCTACATAACGCCGAATTAACGCAAAGCGTATTAGAACAAGTAAAACTTCTCACTTACAGCACCCAATCAACCGACTTAGATACACTGAATGCCACAAGGGGCTCAATTGACCAACTCGCGACAGAGAGCAATACCACGCTAGAGGAACTTCTTTTTATTTCCCAATCTTTTCCTGATGCGATCTCTTTAGAGCAACAACAAATCCTTGTCGATGACATGGCGCAACTGCAAGCTATGACCAACACGGTACTGCTGGCGCAGATTGAGATTCAAAGTAAGCAAAATCTGATCGACAGTAAAATGGGCGAGTTCCGTTATGGCGTTGGATCTATCGGACCAGAAATGAATCGAATCAGCTCATTCTTGGTTGAAGACAACCCAGAAGCGAGCGATGCAGCGAACCGATTCACATCCAGTGCGTCTGCTATGGCGAACACCTTCTTGATGTTGATGATGCAACCTGACATTGATAAAGCACAAGACGAATACCGTCAATTGAGAAACCGAATCGCAGGTCTTAACTTGGCTTACAGCGATTTTGCCGATTGGCATCCAGACATCGTTGAGTTCGCGAGCTTGACGGCGCCTTACGAGATGGTGAAAGAAGGCTTTACCGAAGAAGGCGTGATCAAACAGATCCTCTTGAAACTCGAACTTGTTCAGCAGCAAGAGCAGAACTTAACGCAAGTTATCACCCTCGCGAATACAGTCATAAGCACATTGAATCAGTTGTCTTCTACCGCTTCCCATCTGATTGATGAAAGCGAACTGGTTGTAAATCAAACCATCACCAATATTGATCGTGTGTTGTTTATCAGCGGGCTGGTTATTGCCGTAATCATTGTGATTTCATGGTTCGTGTTACGCCGTTGGATGAATAAAGGGCTAAAAAACATTACTCAACAGTTGAGTTCACTTGCAGATCATGACTTCTCTAAACAGAGTGAATTGCTTGGGCCGCTAGAGCTTCAAGTTATCACTTCAAAACTCAATACGGTCGTTGATTCCACCGCGGACTCGGTTCGTTTAGTAACGCGTAACTGTGAGACGCTTTATCAAACGGCTGAAGTAAGCCATGACGCTGCAGAGCAAACCAATTCGAGCTTGAACGAACAGAACGAATCACTTCAGAATATGATCACCACCATTACTGAGCTGGAAGCATCGATTGGTGAGATTGCTCGTATTTCTAACGCATCGAACGACGATGCTCAAATAGCAGAAGATGAGTCAGTGAATGGCAGCCAAGTGGTTGGCCTTAACCAACAACGATTACAAGCGCTTGAGCACTCTCTTAGCATGAGTGAAGAGTCGATGGCTGACTTGGATGGTCGAGTGAAACAGATTCGTGAAATGGTCGACATGATCAGTGGTATCGCTGAAAACACCAACTTATTGGCACTGAACGCTGCGATAGAAGCGGCGCGAGCAGGTGAACAAGGTCGAGGTTTTGCGGTAGTTGCAGACGAAGTGCGTAAATTGGCGAGCGGCACATCCCAGCAAACCACCAATATTCGTAGCATGATGAACGAACTAGTAGCGGCAGCAGATCGCTCACGTGCTTCTGTAACGGAATCGAGAAGTGAGATGGCCAATGCACTGCAAACCAGTGGCGATGTAAGACAAGCCTTCGAGAAAATCGAATTTGCGGTTAGCCAGATCAAAGGGCGTGTTGAGCAAATCATGGTGGCTACCGAAGAACAAGCTCGTGCAACTGTCGATGTTACCCATTCAATCACTCGAGTGTCTGAGCAGGGCGAGAATACTAAGCTGCAACTTGAATCTATGATCGAGAGTTCAGAGCAAGTCGGAGAGATAGCAGGGCACCAACAAGCCATGCTTCATAAGTACGTATTGAAGTAAGTGTGTCAACGTCGTCCGGAAGTGGGAATTGCCGCTGAAAGGTGAGAAGCTACGCATATAAAAATGGTGCAATCTCTTATGAGTTTGCGCCATTTTTTATTATTTTCTTGAGGCGTTAGGTCTTGTCTTTCGAATGAGGGAAGGAAGCGAATGGTTGGCGTAACATCAAGTCGAGCCTTTGTTCTTTTCCGTCTCGTATTTCTGGTACACCGATGCTTACCTTATCGTGACCAAGCTTGGGTTGAGCACGATACGTTTTAAACCAGATATCCCAAACTGATAAGAAGAACCCAAAGTTAGAGTGGGTCTCTTTGACGATCACTGAATGGTGCACTCGATGCATATCTGGCGTGACAATCACTTTACGAAGCTGCTTGTCGAACCATAAAGGTAAACGACCGTTGCTGTGATTGAACATAGCACTCACATTAAGCACAACCTCGAATATCACAACCGCTAGTGCGGGCACACCCAATACGAAAATCAACGCGACTTTAATTAACATAGATAAAATCATCTCGATGGGGTGGAAGCGGGTACCAGTTGTGACATCGATATCTAAATCGGCATGATGGACGCGATGAAGTTTCCACAGGACAGGGATACGGTGGAAGACTAAATGTTGAGTGTAAATGGCAAGATCTAATAACACGACACAAAGGAACACGGTGATTTCAAAGGGTAGGCGAATGTTATTGAACAGACCCCATTGATTTTGTTCCGCAATCAGTGCCGCTTGAAATGCCGCAACAGGTATTAATGTCGCCAATAAAACACTGTTAAGCGCCATTAATGAGAAGTTATTTCCCCAACGAAACCATTTATTTTGAGTCAACGTTTTTCTTGGCGTACGATATTCCCACAACGCACACAAAACAAAAGCGCTAATAAAGAAAACAAGGCGAAGCAGTGATGGGTCTTGCATGGGAATTCCTTCTATCATTCTAGGGACACTGTAAGTACAATCGTGCCACTTTTCTAGATTTATCGTTATTGTCCATGAGAATCCACGCTTTTCACCGTTTATATCAACACCGTTTGTCTCTTTCTACCAAGCCGTTTAACGCGCGCGGGTGTAAAGTGGTTCGATGTCAGTTCTGTAAAATCAAACAAGACAGCTGTATCTGTGAACATCAACCAGACGTAAATACGAACGTCGCGACCATGTTGATCTTATCGGACAACGAAATACTCAAACCAAGTAATACCGGCCGTTTAATCCTTGATACCGTTAAAGACAGCTATGCCTACCTTTGGCACCGCACTGAACCGAATCAAGAGATGCTTGATGTGCTGAAAGACGATAAATATCAGCCAGTCGTGGTCTTTCCTGAAGATTATACCGATGACAAATCGCGTGTGGTTGCAGATCTTGCTGAAATGCGAGATTCGAACAAGACGTTGCTGCTGATCTTTATTGATGGTAGTTGGCGTGAAGCACGACGTATTTTCCGTCGTTCAGAGTATCTGCAAGACTTACCGGTGTTGTCGATCGAACCAGAATCGGTTTCGCAATACATGATGCGTAAGTCAGACAACGAACAACATCTCTCGACTGCAGAAGTAGCGAGCTTGGTTTTGAAACAGGCTGGTGAAGAGCAGGGCGCAAAGACTTTACAGCTGTGGTTTGAGACATTTCGTGAAAGCTACATGCTAAGTAAGACGCGTTATAAGTCCGATCCAACCAAACCAAGCCTGAACGCTTTCATAGAGCACACTAAAAATGAGACGTCACTCTAACCTTTAACCGCTTTGTGCTGACTTGTTGTTCAAACAGATTCGAACACGAGATAAGTTTGTTATCCATCACAGTTTGTAGGGGGAGTGTTATGGATAATGCGTCCTAGATGTTTAATTTGAAAAATTTATTTGCCCGAATTTAGGGAAAAATTGGAGAGATTTCATGTATTACGGCTTCGATGTTGGCGGCACAAAAATTGAATTTGGTGCGTTCAATGAAAAACTTGAGCGAGTAGCAACAGAACGCGTACCAACGCCTACTGAAGATTATCAACTGCTACTTGATACGATTGCCGGTTTGGTGAAGAAGTACGACAGTGAATTTTCTTGCGAAGGTAAAATTGGTCTTGGTCTTCCTGGTATGGAAGATGCTGACGACGGCACAATGCTGGTTGTTAACGTGCCAGCTTCAACGGGGAAACCACTACGTAAAGACCTAGAAGCACTTATTGGTCGTAGTGTGAAAATTGAAAATGATGCGAATTGCTTTGCGCTTTCAGAAGCGTGGGATGACGAGCTTAAAGACGAACCATCAGTAGCAGGCCTAATTCTAGGTACTGGTTTTGGTGGCGGGTTAGTTTACGAAGGCAAAGTGTTCTCTGGTCGTAACCACGTTGCTGGTGAACTGGGCCATATGCGTCTTCCTATTGATGCTTGGTTCCACCTTGGCGACAACGCACCGTTACTCGGTTGTGGTTGTGGCAAGAAAGGTTGTCTAGACAGCTACCTATCAGGTCGTGGCTTTGAATTGATTTACGAGCACTACTTCGGCGAGAAGAAGAAAGCAATCGAGATCATTCAAGCGTACAACGAAGGTGAAGCAAAAGCGGCTGAGCACGTTGATCGTTTCATGGAGCTATTGGCTATCTGTTTCGCGAACCTGTTTACCGGTCTTGATCCACACGTAGTTGCATTGGGTGGCGGTCTTTCAAACTTCGAACTTATCTACGAAGAGATGCCAAAGCGTATCCCTAAATACCTACTGTCTGTAGCGAAATGTCCAAAGATCATCAAAGCGAAGCATGGTGATTCAGGCGGCGTTCGTGGTGCTGCATTCCTTAACATTAAGTAATCGTGACTTAAGTTAAGCTAGCTAAGGTTAGATAGTTAAAAAGTACAAATAAAAATGCCGCAATCTCGAAAGAGGTTGCGGCATTTTTTATTGTTCGGTGCTTTCGTTTCTTTAGCTGTTAGCTGTTAACTACAAACGAAAAGCTAGAAACGACATATCAAGAAAAGAGCCAAGAGGGCTTACTTCTTCTTTTTACCAACACCAAGATTGTCTTTTTGCTTCAACGTAAGCTTAGTAAAGCCAAGCTTGCGGAAGTAGTTGTCTTGGTAGTTGCGAACCGCTTTAGTATCAGAAATCAACTCAAGCTGTTGCTCAGTTTTTAGATACTCAGAGATATCGATGCCTTCAGCTGCAGCAACAGCTTCTTGGATCGTGCGGTGTTCTTGTTTTGAAAACAGTAACTCTTTGTCTTCGTCTTTGTAAGTGTACAGAATGGTACGAGCCATGGTGCTCTCCAATAGAATTATTACTTTGCGCGCACTCTACATAAAAAGCGTACGTGGCTCAAGGTTATGATAAGAAATCTTAAGATTATCGTTCTAACGTTTAGCGTAATTTAAGCTATTTGTCTTTTAGGCAACGAACAGGTTGTCTTTCACGAAACCAACAGAACAAAAAGCCCCTTAACATCGAAAGCTCGATAGAAGGGGCTTCGTCTATGTCTTGGCGAAGATCTTCCAAATCACTTAAAAGCTTCTAAATCAATTAAAAAGCTGCCAAGTCAATTTAAGTGTTTGCTTTGAGTTAAACACGGCCTTGCAGTGGAATGATCGTTACCGTCTCACCAACTTTTACGGTATCAACCGCTGGTGAGATTTCGATTAAGCAGTTCGCTTCACTCATTGAGCGCAGAATACCTGAACCTTGCTTGCCCGTTGTTTTCACTTCAAGCACGCCAGATTCATTCATCGAGAACACACCACGGCTAAATTCAGTACGGCCTTGGCGTGAGCGCAGTTGTTCAGTTGCTACAGCATTTGCTTTTACTGGTGTCCAGTTCGTTTGACCTTGAAGCTTGCGGATCGCAGGCTCAACAAAGTTAATGAACGACACCATCACAGCAACAGGGTTACCCGGTAAACCAAAGAACGGCTTGTTCTCAATCTTACCGTAAGCCAATGGGCGACCTGGACGCATGTTGATACGCCAGAAGTTGATTTCACCCAGTTTATCTAACGCAAGCTTGATGTAATCCGCATCACCAACAGACACACCACCAGAAGTCAAAACCATATCGGTTTCAAGCGACGCAGAATGCAGCACATCCATCATCTTCTGCTCATCATCTTCAATGATGCCGTAATCGACGATGTCACAGCCGAGCTTTTGAAGCATGCCGATAATAGTAAAACGATTTGAGTCATAGATAGAGTTTGGTTTTTGCTCGTGACCCGGCGCTTGAACTTCATCACCCGTAGAGAACACACCCACTTTCACTTTACGCAGAACAGGGCAGGTACCAAAACCTAACGACGCCATCATGCCCATTTCTGGCGCTTCAATGCGTGTGCCACGTGTAAAGACAGGTTGGCCGATTTCTAAATCTTCACCTGCCATACGGACATTTTGTCCAACCGAGATTTTAGCATCAGGGAAGCTAACTTTATCGCCATCTTGGACGGCTTGTTCACGCATCACGACAACATCAACGCCTTCTGGCATTGGTGCGCCGGTCATGATTTTAACGGCTTCACCTTGTTGCACGATTTGCTCGTAGCTGTGACCCGCCATGACTTCAGCAACGATGTTGTAACTGTCCAATTCTAGATCTTCACTACGAATTGCATAACCGTCCATTGCAGAGTTGGTATTCTGAGGAACGTTGATTGGCGAAATCACATCTTCAGCCAGCACGCGGCCGTAGCCTTGCAGTAATTCAACACTCTCTGTGAGATCGAGTGCGTCAATGCTATCAACAATCTTTTGTTGGCCTTGAGTAACGGTTAAACCTGCAGGAGAGAACGAATCACAACAAACAGCTGGCGCTGCGTCTTTTGAAGGTGAGCATGACACGGCTCTGCCTGTTGTAGAGACAAGGTCAAAGGACTGCGCGTAATCGATGATGAAATCACGAATCGCTTCTAAGTCGCTGATCGCCATTTGTGGCAGCTCTGATTCAACTTGGCTGTCTGCCGCGATAGCAATAATGTTGTTATCGTTTGGATATAACCAAGGTTTGCCCACTTCATCTCGGTGCAGTTCAATTTTAGGGAAGGCGATGTTCTTACAGCCTTCAACCAAAATCAGATCAAGCGTGTTGGTATCAAATCGAGTCAGCAGGTAATAAAAATCTGCTTCGGCTTCTGGTGTTTCTGTCATCATCACGTGACGATTACGAGAAGCAATCAACATTTGGTTCGCGCCCGCTTTACGTAAGCGGTAACTGTCTTTACCCGGCTTATCGACATCAAAATCGTGGTGAGCATGTTTTAACACGCCAACTTTTAAACCCGCATCAGTCAACAGAGGAAGCAGGGCTTCAAGTACGGTCGTTTTGCCTGTACCGCTATAAGCAGCAAAGCCCAATAAAGGAAGGTTAGGGCGTTGTTTAGAATCTTTCATTATTGAAGCGTTCCGAATTGGGTGAGTTCTTCTGGCGTGTTGAGATTAACAAAGCAGTTAGGAGAATCGCTGAAATCAACGTATTCGGTAACACACTCTTTGTATAGCAAGATGATTTTACGATCACCACGTTCCAAAAACGCTTCTAACTTTGGTAGAACACGTTTGTGGAATAGGGTGAATACAGGTTGCTTAAATTCGCCATCATGCGCGACAAGAATGTCGCTGTCTTCTTTAACTGCAGAACAAAAACGCTCAACAAGGTCGTCACTGATTTGTGGGCTGTCGCAAGGGACAAAGCCGACCCAGTCTGTACTCGCGTTTTTAAGGCCAGCATGAATGCCGCCCAATGGACCTGGATAGTCAGGGAAGGAATCGGAAACAACCGGAGCAAATGCTTGGTAACTGTCTAAGTTACGGTTGGCATTGATAGTGATGCTGACATCTTGCTGTGACAGCTTGTTTATAACGTATTGAATAAGCGGAGAACCGTTGAGCTCAACAAGTCCTTTATCTTTTCCGCCCATGCGGCTGGCCTGTCCGCCAGCCAAAATAACCCAACTAGTTTGCGTTGGAAGCAGCATAAATATTCTCTTGTGCTTTATCTTTCTGAATAACTTGCAGAAGCGGCGATTCGGTCAAAGTATTGTCTTTGATCCACCATTGCTTCTTACATAAGTCGGTTAACGCGTTAGTTTGGTGACTAGTGATGACTAAACTCGCGCCTCTTTGAAGAAGATCTTCGGCCATTATCACCAATCTTTCAATAGATTCTTTGTCTAAAGAGGCACTTGGTTCATCCATAAGCAAGATTGACGGCTTAAGAATCCAGGCTCGTGCCATTGCAACGCGTTGACGCTCACCACCAGACAACACAGAAATGTGTTCATCTGCCAAGGTTTCTAAACCTACCATTCTCAATGCATTAATTATTTGAGCTCGCTTATCTTTTTGGCTCTCTTTGTTAAAGCGAATGCCATAAGCGACATTTTGGTACACCGAACCATCAAAAAGATAGGGGGTTTGATGCAGGTAGATAATGTCTTTGAACTTGAGCCTAGGGAATAAGATCTGCTGCCAGCTTTGTGTCGGAGACTGAATGCGGCCAGAGCTGGGCTGAATCAATCCAGACAATATTTTAAGTAGGGTCGTTTTACCCACACCATTATCTCCTTTGAGATAAATGGCATCGTTGGGGCCGATCGACAATTCGGGAATGTGGAACAAAACACGCTCTTTGTAGCGCATTGAAATTTGCTGCGTTGTTATTTTTATACTCATGACAGCGTTCCTAAGTTCTTAAATAGCCTTTTCCTCTCACACTGGAAAGGAAAAAGTTAAGGGCTAATGCCAATGCTAATAACACCATACCGAGGGCGACGCCTTGAGCAAATGCGCCTTTGTGGCTTTCCATGGCAATAGCTGTTGGGATGTTTCTTGTCATCCCCATAATGTTGCCACCTACCATCATTGAACAACCTACCTCTGTCACGATACGAGAGAAGGCAGCAATGGTTGCAGCCAACAGAGGAAAACGCGTTTCCCAAATCAAGGTACACGCCACGCGTGTTGTTGATACGCCAAGTGTGCGCGCCGTTTCAACCGCTCGGCGGTCACTGGCCTGCAGAGCGCCATGCATCATCGCAACTAGGATAGGGAAACAGATCACCATTTGACCTAGAATCATCGCCTTTTGGGTGAACAGCAATTGCCAATCACCTAACGGGCCAGAGCGAGAAAGCATCATGTACATCAACAAACCGATAACCACAGTAGGGATCGCTTGCAGGGTGTTGATCACTGAAAGCAGAGCCCATTTCCCGGGGAACTCGGTATAAGCCAATAAGAAAGCCATAAGGATTGCAGGAACAATCACCAATGAGATGGCGGACAAAGATACGCTGAAGGATACCGCGACGATTTTCCACAATTCGTGGTCAAAACTCACTAGTAGGTTCATTGCATCAATCGTTGTTTGCCATAGGGTCATGAAGTATCTCGTGTGAATCGATAATAGGTCTTTATCGGTAATGACTGATGTTAATCATAGCTGACACAATATTATTGAGCCTATATTGGCCAGCTATTGTTTCTTTAAATGCTTCAGTTAACTGGTTAGTTAAGCGTAGTGCTAATTGGAATTAGTACTTACAACAAACCATTCTCAGCTTGTTATAAACGAATCTACGCTGACGAAAAACTACTCTGCGCTCGCTACAAACAGCTGTTTGCCATGCAGTTTAAAGTCGTTAATCAGTTTCTGACCTTTAGGGTTCACCAACCAATCACTGAATACTTTCGCTGCTTGGTAGTTAATGCTTGGGTAGCGCTCTGGGTTAACAAGGATTACTTGGTAAGGGTTGAATAGGTTCTTGTCACCTTGGAAAAGGATTTTAAGATCCAGTTTGTTTTGGTAAGCCAACCATGTGCCACGGTCTGTCATGGTGTAGCCTTGCATTTCAGACGCCATGTTCAGAGTAGGGCCCATGCCTTGACCAACACTGCGGTAGCCACCAAAGTTTGGTTCCATTTTGGTCTGTGCCCAAATGCCCATCTCTTTCTTGTGCGTGCCTGAATCGTCACCACGAGACACAAACGTCGCGTTGTTGGTTGCGATTGCTTTGAATACATCAGCTACAGCTTTTTGAGATTCAATTTTTGCTGGGTCACTTTGAGGGCCCACAATCACAAAGTCGTTGTACATCAGCTTACGAGGTAAAACGCCGTAGCCTTTTTCTACGAAATTCGCTTCAGCTTTTGGTGCGTGAGTCATTACCAAATCAACATCACCATTTTCGCCCATGCGAAGTGATTTACCGGTACCCGCAGCTAGAACATCAACCTTGATACCAGAATCTTTTTCGAACTCAGGCAATAAGTAGTCCAGTAGACCAGAGTGATAAGTACTTGTGGTTGTCGCCAACTTAATATGAGTGGTGTCTTCCGCGCTGCTAGCCGTGTAACTGACGATAGATAGAGCTGCAATAGTTAGGGGAATTGCTTTCATTATTATTATGTCCATTCTGTTATAAATGAATGACATGCCTTCAGTTTTAAAGGGCTCAAAAAAGGGCATGTGCATAAGACGCTAATTGTTGTAATTAGAAATCTACACCTTATAAGCAATCTTAATGCCAATAAATCATGCATCAGATCTCATTAAATTGCTGTTATTTCGGACAAAACTGCGTCATTTAGCCCTCTAAAATGAATCAAAACATGAGCTAGGACAAAATGTCGCACATTGTCCCTGTTGGAGAAAAGGTTAATTGGTACACTCTGTCCCAACTTTTCTCACCGGCTAATCATTATGTCTTTACCTAGTTCATCTGCATCCAATCTCAACCCGAACACATTGACTCAGTATCAGGCCTTTTCCGTTTTGGTCGTCGATGATGAATTGGGTATGCAGGCTATCTTAAAGAAAGCACTAGGTAAGTTCTTTGGCAAGGTGTCGAGCGCAGGGTCGGTTGAAGAGGCTGAAACGCTGCGTTCAAGCGAACATTTTGATCTGATTGTCCTTGATATCAACCTACCAGGCCGCTCTGGCATTGAGTGGGAAGAGGCGTTTAACGACAACGACAAACGTGCCGATGTGATTTTCATGACGGGTTATGCCGATCTAGAGATGACCATATCCGCGCTTAAGCTTGGTGCTTCAGATTTTATTCTTAAGCCGTTCAACCTCGAACAGATGATACAAGCGGTTCTGCGTTGTATGGATAAGCGACTTGATCAAAGAATGCAGTACGCGTTGAAGCGTGATGTTAGCCGTCATATCAAGACCGAATTGATCGGCAATTCAGACAAAACTAAACAGCTTAAATTGCTGATCAGTCAATTTGCACCGTCAAGAGCATCCGTTCTTATAGAAGGTGAGTCAGGTACGGGCAAAGAGCTGGTTGCTCGTGGTGTACATGAAGCCAGTAAACGCACAGGTCCATTTGTGCCAATCAACTGTGGTGCGATTGCTCCAGAGCTTCTAGAAAGTGAACTGTTTGGACATACATCAGGCGCATTTACTGGTGCGAAGAAAAACCGTGAAGGTCTTTTCCGAGTCGCAAGTGGTGGCACCTTGTTCCTTGATGAAATTGGTGAAATGCCACTGCCAATGCAAGCTGCATTGTTACGCGTGTTAGAGCAAAGAACCATTCGTCCAGTCGGTAGCGAGAAGGAAATTTCCGTTGACGTACGAGTGGTGGCGGCGACCAACCGAAATCTTCAAGAAGAGGTCGATAAAGGGCACTTCCGCCGCGATCTGTTCTACCGACTCAATGTACTTAAGATTGATGTGGTGCCATTGAGAGAGCGCCCGTCAGACCTGATTGAACTTGTTCCATACTTTACTCGTCTTTTATCGAGCGAGCTTGGCATGCCAGTTCCAAATTGGGCACATGAAGATATCTTGGCGTTGAACGAATACGAATGGCCGGGAAATATTCGTGAACTTAAAAACTTAGTCGAACGATGCATTCTTTTAGACAAGCCACCAGCACACTATTGGCGCGAGATTAATGGTGATCCTGTTCCTGCTAGCATTTCAGTGACGGTGTCACATGGTGCGGAAATGCCAAACTTGAATAATGCAGACGCTGCCGAGGGTTATCCAAACACTTGGACACTCAAAGAAGTGGAAAAATCTCATATAGAACAGCTGGTTAGTTTTCATGATGGCAATAAATCGGCAGCTGCAAGAGATCTTGGCGTCGCACGTAAAACGCTAGAGCGTAAGTACAAAGATTGGAACACAGAAGGCTCTGAATATGCCGATTAGACGTCGTTGGTGGTCAAAGTGGGCGTTCCGATTCAAAACCATGGTTCGCTACCGATTATTATTCCTTACATCTGCTCCGATCATTCTGACCTTGTGCGCGCTTGTGGCTATCACACTGTATTGGTCAATACATTACACGTGGCAGGGCGCTCTGATTGATGTCGATGAGCGTTTGGATGTTGCCGATAACAGTATTCACCTGATCCAAAATCAGCAAGCATACAACGTTCGTGCGTTCGCCGAGTCTTATAACTTTCGAACCAAACTTGCGAGTGATCTTTCACACGAAGAGCTAACGCGCTGGGTGTCTGAGAACAAATCTCGCTATGAGCTCGATTTTCTGCGCTGGCGCAGTGTCGAGAGCATGGAAAAGAAACTCGAATATCTAAACTTAACTCACAAGCCCTCATTTTTCAGTGTCTTAAGCCGTAATGAACTCAATTATCTCGATCGTGACCTCGCTAAAAAAGCGGAAGTTCCGATGCTCAACGGGCAAGAGGTCGAGACTCGCGGATTGGTAAGCCGAACCGTTGTATCCATCAAAGATGAACATGATCATGTGATTGGTTTTCTGGATGGTGGGATCTTACTGAATAACAGTACTCAACTTGTTGACCAAATCAGTAACCTTATCTATCCACAACGAGAAGGTTTTAATCGTCATATAGGAACGGTCACGGTTTTCCTTGATGATCTTCGTGTTAGCACCAACGTGCCTTTGAGCAGTGAAGACAGTGTAGGGCGCGCCATTGGTACACGTGTTTCTCACGAGGTTCACTCGAAAGTCTTAAATGAAGGTAAAGAGTGGCTAGATCGAGCGTATGTTTACGATGCTTGGTATATCACAGCTTACCAACCAATCCATGACCAGTTTAACAATGTGATTGGCATGCTTTACACCGGTTATTTGATTTGGCCGCTGATAGAAACCTACTTGACCAACCTTGGCGAAATCAGCATTACCATTGTGTTGCTGCTGTTGGCATCCGGCTTGATCGTTCACCGTGGTGCGCGTGATCTTTTTAACCCAATTGAACGCATTCATAAGGTCGTCAAGCTAGTCCAGATGGGGCAAGACAAGCGCATTGGTACGCTAGGTTTGGATGATCAACACGAACTGACACTGCTCGCTAAACAATTCGACAAGATGTTGGATCTACTGCACGAGCGCAATCAAGAGATTCAACAAGCGGCGTCTGAACTAGAGTGCAAAGTGCATTCTCGTACCGCGAGTTTGAAAGAGAAAACTGAAGAACTCGAACTGCACATCAAGCTTCTCAATCAAGCCAGAGATAAGCTGGTGGTCAATGAAAAACTGGCCGCGTTAGGTGAATTAACGGCAGGTATTGCTCATGAGATCAATAACCCAACCGCCGTGATTCTTGGCAACGTTGAACTGATGAAGTTTGAACTGGGCGATGAAGTGAGCCGTGTAGATGAGGAAGTCCACGCGATCATGGAGCAGATTGACCGAATTCGAAATATCACACGAAGCCTGCTTCAATACAGCCGTCACGGCGGCGTACAAGACGAAATTACGTGGCAACATATCAACCCAATAGTGGATGAAAGTATTACGCTCGTAAAAACAGGTGCGAAGAAGAAAGGCATTGTGTACGTATCGCAGCTGAACGCTAAAACCTCAGTCGAGGTCAATCGAAACCAATTGCTACAGATTCTGGTTAACCTACAAATGAACGCGATTCATGCAATGGACGGTCAGGGCACGTTAACCATTTCGAGTGAAGACTGGGTTGAAAATGGTGTGTCTCATGGCGCTATCGTTCATGTTCAAGATGAAGGCTGCGGTATTAAGGAAGAACAACTGAAACGTATCTTCTCGCCTTTCTATACCACCAAACGAGATGGCACGGGCTTAGGGTTGTCAGTATCTCAGAGTATATTGAGCCAAACTGGCGGCGAGATCCGAGTTGAATCTGAGGTAGGTAAGGGAAGTTGCTTTAGTATCTATCTTCAACAGAAAGCGACACCTCAATTGCTTGTATCAAACCTATAAGTTCTAAGAACTCATTCACTGATATTATCATCTGATAATATTTCTAACGCGCTTGGGCTATTACACGAACGTTTTAGCCCAAGCACGAATATTCCGCACTACTAATCTATCGCAAACCAAATCTCAACTCGCTGCAAATGAGGTACTCCAAGCCTCACAATCGCTCGCAGAAGACAGTCAGAAAATGGCGAACACTACAGAACACCTTACTGAGCAATTGAAATACTTTAAGGTTTAGCATCAATAGGACTATTAGCTTAAAGATAAAAAGCTCATAAAAAACACCTCCGCACTTGCGATAAGTTCGGAGGTGTTTTTATTTATGGCTAGTCATTTGCTATAAGCAACAAACGTCTAAAGCATCAAGCCTAATGCGCCGCTACTGAAATTTTCGGTGGGTTGATGTTGTGCTTCTTAAACTCTTTCATCACACGCAAAGTAATGTCGGTTTCAAACAGCTTCTCATACGCAGTATCCACAACGTAAGCCTTACAAGTTAGCTGTATTGCTAGGTAGTTATCGGTAATCGTCTGTTTAACCAAAACCGTTACAGGTTTCGGCAAGTGGATATAACGACTTGAAGACGCCGCTTCTTGAATCAGATCGCGGGCTAGGGTGATGTCTTCATCCATACCAACGTAAAACGGAATCACCACCTGCATGTCCAACGCACCGTAGTTACCACTGGTGGTCACTTCATTTAAGAACTTGTTGTTCGGAATGGTAATGATGTCATCGTTCAGGGTTCTCATTCGCACTGAACGCAAACCAATGGTAATGATATCACCGTAGTTGCCTTCGAACGTGACGCGGTCACCAACTTGAAAGGGCCTATCAATCATTACCGTGATGCCCGCGATGAATGAAGCTGCCAAATCTTTAAGCGCAAAGCCGACTGACACTGCGAGGGTACCACCAATCAAAGCCAGTATTTGGTCGTTGATTCTAAAGCTCATCATGAACACGATAAGACCTGTGCTCACATAGATAAAGAACTGAGTAAACGACTGCAGTTTCTGTAGCAGCATACGATATTGCACGAATTGGCTACCAAAACTGGTCACCATCGAGTTGATAAACTTAAGCAGTAACCACATCGCAGCAATAACGATCATGGAGAAGAACACGCCGCTCCATCGCACTAGACTCGCTATCTTTGAGATGTTTTCTACATTGGCTAACTCTTCCGTCGCAAAGATCGGGAAACTGACAGCACTTGCCAAGCCAACAAATAGTAGGATAAATAACTTCTTCATTTTACTTCACCAGTAGATGTTGACGGTCGAGAACGTTAGTAATGTGGCGGAACCAGTGCTCGGAAATTCGAGCCTTTTCTTCATGCCAACCAATATAACCACGGCTTTCAAAGTAACGCAGAATGCCGGTTATCTCAGCCGTGCTTAGCTGCGTACAATCAGACAAGACTTCCGGAGACGCGATTTCCAACTGCACGATAGAACGAAGCACAGCCAGCATAGGTTTTGGCATGTTTTCTAGTTCTTGTGCTTCTGGAACATGGAACAAGCGCACCACGGCTTGATCGGTATCTTTGTTTCGATTCAATGAGAGTCGGAAGAAGCGCAACGCAACGGTAGGGTTACCATCAGAGTAATGCCACAAGATTCGGTAGAAGCCTTGGCGTGCGCGATCTTCCTCGCTCATGTCATCTTGGTCCCACTGTTTAGGCACCACCAAACCATCAAACGATAACGGCTTCTCAAGCTCCGTATTAATACGGCTATTTAGAAGCTCACCGACTTGTTTCTCTGTCCAACGCGGAAGGAAACACACCAAGTCAAACAGCAAACGTTCGCCACGCGCTCGATCGACAAACCGCCAGCTTGATTTGGCGATCGATATCACGACACGGTGGTTCTTTTTAGAACGACGCAGTAGGTTGGTTAAACGTATCAGATCAGACAAGCCGCCAACCATTGGCTTAACTAGACGCTGTGCATTATCGATCGCAATCAAGTACGTGGTCTTGCTTTTACGAAGGTGAGCCAAGATCTGAATCTCAGTCGCTTTCTCTTCCAAGCCGATGCTCACCGCTAGATGCGCTAACAGCTCTTGATAACCAGCGTAAGGGCAACTTACGTAGACAGGTTCAGCGTTAGAGACTTTGTGCAGCAGGGTATAAAGCAGCGTTGTTGCGCCCACACCACGTTCACCTGAAACAATACAGATAGCAGGGCTGTCTGACATCAAGTAGCGAGACAGTTGCTTAACCTCATCACCGGCGTAATCAATCAGCGTGCTGTCGATATTACCCGGAAGAATGTATTCATAGGTTTGATCGCCTTTGATTCGAACCAAGTTTTGCTGATTCTTGTCAAGGTCAGACTGCTTAGCCACTTCAATTCTAAACAGGTACGCCAAAGCTTGGCTAAACAGTGTGTAATTAGACAGTAAGGCCATGATGCGGTGTTGGAAGTTGTAAACACTCAACCATACGATGCCAATGGCCGTCGCAAATATATTAAGTAAGAAGGTATCCTTGCGGTTTACTGCCCAGTTCACCCATACCGGACGATCAGAGATGTGTTGCAGCGTATCGAAGACTTTCGCACGCCATAATCTAAGCACTGAAATGGTAACCAGTACAAACCAGAAAAATAGGGCGCTGTAGATCCAGCTATAGATAGTGCCTTTGCCTAGCGTGATACTCGATATTTGCAAAGTCACACCCGCAACAATGAAGCTCCAAACATAACGGCGAATGGTCGATAGGCGCAGCGCAATCACTTCTTGATTAGATGTGCGGCCCAAACGATACGCAAATTCCAAAATAAAGCTGATAGCAATCGAACCACCTAGAATCCACCAAGTGAAGATCTCAAGGAAAATCAGGTGTTGCAGGCTAGGGATGCTGGAGAGCACTCTTAGAGAAAGCGTAATCGCAATTAACCAAGCAATCGCACGATCAGCGCGGCTGATGTACCAGATCACACGTACTAAAAATGGAGGGTTCGTTTTCGCTTCAAGAAAATTAATTCTGAACAATTCGATCAAGCGAGTGCTGTTGGCAAGCCACCACGCTAAACCAAAATAGATAAACAACACTTTTAACGATGCACCAATCACAGGCACTGGCGAAATAAAGATGTCTTTAACGAGCGCTTTAAAGCTACGAATCTGGAAGTAAACAAGATACTCAATGTTGAGCTTGGTTAATTCCCACTCTTGTTTAAATTGAGTTACGCCGTAAGGGCCAAAACCCGTTAGGCGCTCTTTATTAGCGGAGTTCGTCTGCTCTAACAGGTGTTGCTTGCTCACATTCAAGCTATTCAACGTGACGTAGCTGGTTTGAACGGCAAACCATTGTTCGGCGTCGTTGTTTGCTCTGTAGGCTTTTATCTGTTGCTCGAAGGTTTTGATTTCCTGCTTTTGAACTTGTAGCACTTCAGCGAGCAATATATTGACTTGGCGTCTGTCCGACGGCTCCATAAAGAGGGGGTCGGGTAACGAATCAATTCGATCATCGAGATCAACAGCAGAATCGGATACCTGCGGCTGAGATTGTAAGTCATATTCCAAGTTGGCATGACTAGGCCAAGAGAGAATGGCCAAAGTGAGGATTAAGAAGCGCGATAGTGAACGCATAAAAGTCTCTTAGAATTATGAGGTTAGGATTACTATAGTTAGATAATCTGACTTTGTGAAATCCAACCCCGTGTCGGGGGCGAGTACTTTATTCCTGTTTCGAGCGATTTTGTCATGAAATTGTCAGGGATTAGGCAAGGGTCTGTTGACCTTTCGTGGTTAAATTTTGTTCGAGATAGAATCGTTTTAGGCGCGGCAAGGAGTATGTAGCCTAGTCATTCTAAGTTAATACTTCTTAACAAAGCATAAAACGATTCTAGCCGAACCCTTCGGGCAGTCTTTGTGGTTCATTTCTACTGCGTTATCAGCTTCTCATGTAGGCTAGCTATACTTCAAAGCCTCTGCCTTGTAGAAATTTCCCACAAAGTGCTGCAAAAATCAGCTCGAAAGATCAACAGACCCTAATATTTGAGCATCTTTGTTATGTCTTCTGTTGCGTTGATCGGGTTGGCTTTTACTGTGACCAATCAGCATACGATATATTCAATGGTTGGCATGATTTGGGACGTTATATACCGCCCATTATGGTGCGCTGTTCGATATTTTGTTTTTCCTTAAAATCGACGGTTTTACGGCGATAAATAGAAAACCAAAAATGTGAGTCAGTTCAAACTATGATTTGGCTAGGTTATCACTCACTTAATGGCCAGTAATTGCAATCAATACTTGCAGTTAAAGCCTTGAACAAGTAACGTTGCGGCGTTTTTCACATTAAAAAGGTAATGGCATTGATCTCCACAGCAAATATCACCCAACAATTCGGCGCTAAGCCACTTTTCGAAAATATTTCAGTTAAGTTCGGCGAAGGCAACCGCTACGGTTTAATCGGCGCGAATGGCTGTGGTAAATCGACGTTCATGAAGATCCTATCTGGTGAACTAGAGCCAAGTGCTGGTAACGTAAGCTACGATCCAAACGAGCGCGTTGCTAAGCTAAACCAAGACCAATTTGCTTACGAAGAATTCACGGTAATCGACACGGTTATCATGGGTCACAAAGAGCTTTGGGCTATTAAGCAAGAGCGTGACCGCATTTACTCTTTGCCAGAAATGAGCGAAGAAGACGGCATGAAAGTGGCTGACCTTGAAGTTCAGTTCGCTGAAATGGACGGTTACATGGCAGAAGCTAAAGCTGGTGAGCTTCTTCTAGCGGTAGGTATTGAAGAATCAATGCACTTCGGTCTGATGAGCGAAGTAGCACCGGGTTGGAAACTTCGTGTTCTATTGTCTCAAGTACTGTTTGCAGACCCGCATATCATGCTTCTTGACGAACCAACGAACAACCTGGACATGGACACCATCAAGTGGTTGGAAGACACGCTAAACCAACGTAACTGCACAATGATCATCATTTCGCACGACCGTCACTTCCTAAACTCTGTTTGTACACACATGGCTGACCTTGATTACGGCGAACTTCGTCTATTCCCAGGTAACTACGATGAGTACATGACGGCTGCGACTCAAGCTCGTGAGCGTCTACTGTCTGACAACGCTAAGAAGAAAGCACAAATTGCTGAACTTCAAACGTTCGTATCTCGTTTCTCTGCTAACGCATCTAAAGCGAAGCAAGCAACGTCACGTGCTAAGCAGATCGATAAGATCCAACTAGACGAAGTTAAAGCGTCTAGCCGTCAAAACCCATTCATCCGTTTCGAACAGTCTAAAGAGCTATTCCGTAACGCACTTGTGGTTGAAAACCTATCTCAAGGTTTTGAAGAAGACCTATACAACAAGTTCGACGGTATTTTCGAAGTAGGTGAGCGTGTTGCTATCATCGGTGAGAACGGTGTGGGTAAAACAACACTACTTAACACACTAGCTGGCGCTCTTGAGCCTCGCACAGGTGAGTACAAGTGGTCTGAAAATTCAAACATCGGTTACTACGCTCAAGATCACGCACACGATTTCGAGACAGACATGAACTTGTTTGATTGGATGAGCCAATGGCGCCAAGAAGGCGAAGACGAGCAAGTTGTTCGTGGCTTCCTAGGTCGTATGCTGTTTGGCCAAGACGACATCAAGAAGTCTGTAAAGGTTATCTCTGGTGGTGAGCAAGGTCGTATGCTTCTTGGCAAGATCATGATGCACAAGCCAAACATCCTTCTTATGGATGAACCAACGAACCACATGGATATGGAATCTATCGAAGCGCTTAACTTGGCTCTTGAGAACTACAAAGGCACATTGTTCTTCGTATCTCACGACCGTGTATTCGTAGACTCGCTTGCAACTCGTATCCTTGAAATCAAAGATGGCAAGATCAACGATTTCCGCGGTACTTACGCTGAGTTCTTGAAAGCACGCGGCTAAGCTTTAAGTTAGCCTTAGTTTTCAACTCTATGCGTTGGAAATTAAGCTATAAATTGAAAATTAAAAACGCCGTCATACTAAAAAGCATGACGGCGTTTTTGTATCTAGCTAAGTTTCTATGTATTTATCCTTGATGGGTCACTAACTATTTACATCAGAACTTTACAATTAGAAGCGGTTAGTGAATCACCAATCAAACCTACGCTTTTTTCCGACTGCTGATTATTCACCTTTCACATCAAAGTCAATCTTGTCTGCACCCGTGAACACTTGGAAGCGTAAACCTTTAGCGCGAGCAATCGTAGTGATGCCGAACTTCTGCGCTAAATCTAAGCCCATTTGTGTAACGCCAGAGCGTGACAGTAGAACAGGGATTCCCATCTGCGCAACCTTAATCACCATCTCAGACGTTAAACGGCCTGTGGTGTAGAAGATCTTATCTTCACCTGTCTCTTTGTTAAGCCACATCTCACCAGCCAATGTATCAACGGCATTGTGTCGGCCAACATCTTCAACAAACGATAGAACCTTGTCGTCTTTGCAAACAGCACAGCCATGAACCGCACCCGCTTTCTTGTAGGTGTCGTTATAATGAGTCAGCGCTTCTAGAGCCGTATAGATTTCAGATTGCTTAATCTTGGTTTGAGGCACTTGGTAATCTTCCAATTGCTTCATCACGTTGCCATACATGGTACCTTGGCCACAGCCAGAGGTAACTGTCTTCTTCTTAAGCGCTTGCTCAAGTTGGCTCGTATCTTCTTTGGTGATAACCGCTGCTGAGCTGGTTTCCCAGTCGATTATGATTGATTCAACGGCTTCTGGATCAGAAAGGAAGCTTTGGTTTTTCAAATAACCCAAGACTAATGCTTCCGGGCGTGAACCCAATGTCATTAGAGTTACGATCTCTTTCCAGTTCAACATAACGGTAAGAGGGCGCTCGCACGCAATTTGTTTCGTTAGCTTTTCGCCATATTCATCAAACACTTCAACTTCGATGGTCTGAAGTGGGTTTTCACTGGTTTTTATTATGTTTGGTTTTACCACAGTCACGTCCTACTTAATGAGATAGCGATTATAAGGGATAAGAAGTTAGGCAAGAGTCATCATACGACTCTTTAGAATACATGCGTTCTCTGTCACTTAGTCAGTCTTAGCTTTAACTCAAGCATTTAGCAATTCTCATTCCAAAATAGCGGCTATTCGAGAAAACATGAAGCATTCGATTAAAATAGCGCAAAATATGAGAGTTCACCGAGACTAACTGTCTCAAACCAGCGCGATCGACTAACGTTATAGGGGTAACTTTACGACAAACGCACTAAAGACGGAGCAGGACTTAAAATGTATTGGCGTGTTTATTGCTTTGTAGGGGGTATATGATTATGCGAAGTACAAAATGTCCTACGTACGATCAGAATAAAGAAAATCAATTGGGTGCAGTATGTCTGAGATAAAAGAATTCCAAGAACACTACGAAAAAACAGAATCAGCTTGGCCAATAGGTGTCCAAAGAATAGAGAAAGAGATCAAAACTGGCATTTGGGTAACAACTCAATGGGAACTCATCGGTTTTGAATTATCACCTGAACATGAAACCCCAGACGTATGTTTGCTTCAGTTGCACAAAGACGAACGTACCGACTACCGCTTCAATCTAAGCTCTCAGCAACCTAAGCTATTCTTAGTTATGGATAATGTTGACTCCGGTAAACCTATTATTCAATTACTGACAGCATCACAAACAGTCGCAGGCCAATACATGGACGGAGATAACCAAGTATTGTCTTACGACATGCCATTGCCTGTACAAGCTTGGATGGAAGCATTCATCGGTCGTCATGGCGAGTTATTAGAAGCAAGACGTAAGAAACGTAAAGGCGCGGGTCGATCAAATGGCAACTAACTTTTTTAGCCGTTGGTCTCAACGAAAGCTTGATAAATCAACCGACCAACCTTTAGAAGCGCAACAAACGCTTGAGGAAACTGAGCTTACTTCCACTGAGGCTTCGTCTGCTGCTTCATCTATAGACGCAGAAACATCGGAGTCACTAGAACGTGGAACTTTGGAAAAAGAGTCTCCAGAACACGCTGTCGATTCTCAAACTATTGACTCTCAGGAGATAGCATCAGAAACGACTGAAGACTTGTCTGTTGCTCAATTATTGGTGTCAGAAGCTTCAGAAAGCGTAAAAAAAGCGGCATTGCGTAAATTATTCCTCTCAGAAGAATTCAACGTTCGTGATGGTTTAGATGATTACGACGACGATTACAGTAATTTGAAGTCTCTTTCTGAAGGGGTCGCGGAAACCTTGCGTGATTGGGTTAAAGACAAAACGGAAGAAGAAACTGCGCCAGAAGAAGAGCAAATCATTGATAATAAAGACGAAGGTGAAGTTTTAGAAAATTCTGAAAGCGATCTTGAGGTATCTGATAATAAACTTGAAACGTCAGAAAGTGCCGAAATAACCGAACAAGAAAAAGAACTGTATAAAAACACAGTATCGGATAATAACGCTACAATGTCAGACGAAGCAGACCTGAAAGAGGTGGGACAAAATATACCACACAAAGAATAGGTACATTTTGACTAAACACTCAATGAACCGCTTGCGACAAAATGTCCCAAGCGGTTTTTTTATACGCACAATAAACGTTATATAGGATTAAATCACTGAAATATAAGGCATATTAAATTGGCATGGCATTTGCAAAATAACGTTCATTATCAACTTTTTTGTAGATAGACGAGTTCACGGTCTGACGAACGACACACTGGCTAAAGGGTTAGTTGTTAACGGATTACTCAGCAAGTTCTCTCTCGCTTACTACAATAAAGGTTGAACAGATTATCCATGTCCAAAGATGGAACTGAGCAATGCTTAAACAATTATTAGAACAAGCAAATTCAAATAACGCTAAAGCAAGACTGTATGCATTTGAAAATACAGTTGAGTTAACAAATCTGATTCCACCTACTGTTAGCTACGAAAGCGGCGGTAATACACTTGTTATTGGTCCAACTGCGATCATTGAAAGTGCTGCGGCTCAATTACCTCAATTGACGAGCCTAACCTTATTGTCAACAGATGGCGAAAAGGGCAC
This sequence comes from Vibrio sp. 10N.261.51.C6, assembly GCF_041471785.1. Classification (NCBI taxonomy): domain Bacteria; kingdom Pseudomonadati; phylum Pseudomonadota; class Gammaproteobacteria; order Vibrionales; family Vibrionaceae; genus Vibrio; species Vibrio sp. 10N.261.51.C6. The sequence goes on from NZ_JBFRPB010000032.1 coordinate 60,176, forward strand.
AAACCCAGAACTGTACTTCGCGAATTCGGTTCAAGTATCCGGTTTCCTTGGCACGTTTGAAGTTGTGATCGAAAACAAAGGCACATCAAGCAATCTAGCGAAAGTCGCGATTAATCACGATTGTTTCGATGTTGTTTTAGACCTATGTCTGAATAGCTGCATGACAGAAGAAGTACCTGTACCGGGTTATTACCCAGTAGGTCGTGGCTATCCAAAACTTGCTGAAGCACTGGAAGAGATTCCAACGCTTATGGGCACATTTGATAAGCCTAAGTTCTTCCGTCTCGACACTGACCTTTGCGCGCACAGTTCTCGTGGCGTAAAAGGCTGTGAGCGTTGTGTAGATGCTTGTCCTGCTGGCGCACTATCAAGTGAAGGCTCTGATAAGACGGGTCACAAGATTGAGATTAACCCTTACCTATGTCAAGGCGTTGGTACTTGTGCAACTAGTTGTCCTACAGAAGCGATTACCTATGCGCTGCCAAACCCTGATGACACTCAAAAGTTTATTGAACGTACGCTAGCTAATTATGAGCAAGCGGGCGGTCTGGATCCAATCGTACTTATCTGTAGCTCTCGTCATGAGACTTACAATGTAATGGCGCTAAAAGCACTGCCAGATAACGTGATTCCAATTGTCGTAGAAGAACTGCCATCTATTGGTATCGATACTTGGTTTGCAGCTTTAGTTAATGGCGCAACTCAGGTTCTGTTTGCCGCATCTCGCTTTATGCCAGAAACGATCATTCGTGTTCTAAATAACGAAGTAGGGATTGCTCAAGAACTACTAGATCAAATCGGTATTCCAAAAGAAACCATCGATATTCTGTACTTAGAATCTCTACGTGAATGTCCTCCAACACTTTGTGTGGATTCATTCGACCTTGCACTTGGCGATCTTCAAGGCAACAAGCGCCAACGTCTATTTACAGCACTTGATGCGATGTCTTCAGCTCGTATTCCTGTTGAAAATGTTGTTGAGCTTCCGTCAAACGCACCTTACGGCAACGTTTCGTGTGATAGCAAAGATTGTACGTTATGTATGAGCTGTGTGGCTGTGTGTCCGACACGTGCGCTTCATACCGACGGGGCTTCTCCATCACTTAAATTTGTAGAACAAGACTGTATTCAATGTGGCTTGTGTGAAAAGGCATGTCCTGAAAATGTTCTGACTCTTACGCCTCGTATGAACTGGGTAAAAGAAGAACGTCAAAAAGCAGTTGTGATTCATGAAGAGAAAGCTGCGGAATGTGTACGTTGCCATAAACCATTCGCACCTCAGTCTATGATTGACATGTTACAGAACAAGTTACGCGGTCACTCGCACTTTTCAGATGAAGCAGCGATTAATCGTATTGCTATGTGTGAAGACTGCCGTGTGGTGGATATGTTCGATTCAATGGCTCAAGACCCATTGAAACAATTGAAATACTAGGAGTTAGCCTTGGAAACGAATTTGGATCAGGCACAAGAACAGACACTAAGAACTGAGATCTATTTGGTTCTATCCGCACTGTTTCGCAGCGCACCTTCTGAAGAGGTGATCGACTTTCTAAAAACACTCGATATTGAAGCGTCTGAAAGCGCAATGCAAAAGGCTTGGATTGCCATTCAACAAGCGGCAACAGAATCAAACCGTGAAGCTCTTGAAGACGAATATCAAGATTTGTTCATCGGTATTGGGCGTGGAGAAGTCGTTCCATTTGGTTCTTGGCATCGCACTGGCGCCATGATGGAAAAACCATTGGCAGAGATTCGTCATGACTTAGAGCTTTTAGGCATTGAGCGTGACGATCAAGTGAAAGAGCCGGAAGATCATATCGCAGCACTGTGTGAAGTGATGGCGATGCTAACGGCTGAAGAAGAAGCACTGCAACAGGCGGTATTCAATAAGCACCTTGGCCCTTGGTTTAACTCTTTCACGCGTCAGCTTGAAGGGGCAGAAAGCGCGAACTTCTACAAATCGGCCGCTCAACTGTGTGAAGCATTCTTAACGTTAGAACAAGTGCGTTTTAGCGTGAATACAAAAAGCAGTAAGCACAAATTAAAGATTGATGTGAAAAACGTCACTGATTACGAGTAATCGAGCAGTACGCGATTATATCGATAGAGGGGCATTAAGCCTCCAAAAAAAGATCTACCGTAAGGTAAGGAAGCAATGATGAAAGATAATAAAGATATAAATACAAGCCGTAGGGATCTACTCAAAGGCTTGACGACTGCAGCCGTTGCTGGTGCCGTTGTCGCTGGTACAACTAAAGTGGCAACCGCTTCAGAAACTGTTGAAATTTCGAAAGAAGACGTGAAGAAGACAGGGTATCGTGAGACGCAACACATTCGCGATTACTACGACACACTTTAGGAGATAACGGATGAAACTTGTCAAACGCTCCGATAGTGTGAGCAAAGAAACCAATCAGCTAGGTGTGTCTCGACGTGCCTTCATGAAAAACACTTCATTAGCTGCTGGTGGCGCAGTGGTAGGCGCAAGTCTATTTGCACCAGGTATGATGAAGAAAGCACAGGCTAAATCAGTCGATCCAGAAGCGAAAACAGAAGTGAAACGTACTATCTGTTCTCACTGTTCTGTGGGTTGTGGTATCTACGCTGAAGTTCAAAATGGCGTATGGACAGGTCAAGAGCCTGCATTCGATCACCCATTCAACGCTGGTGGACACTGTGCGAAAGGTGCAGCACTTCGTGAGCACGGCCACGGTGAACGTCGTCTTAAGTACCCAATGAAATTGGAAGGCGGTAAGTGGAAGAAGCTTTCTTGGGAACAAGCGATTGAAGAGATCGGTAACAAAGCGCTAGAACTTCGTAAAGAGTCTGGCCCTGATTCAGTTTACTTCCTAGGTAGTGCGAAACACAGTAACGAGCAAGCTTATGCATTCCGTAAGATGGCTTCGCTTTGGGGCACCAATAACGTTGACCACCAAGCACGTATTTGTCACTCAACCACAGTAGCCGGTGTTGCGAACACTTGGGGTTACGGTGCAATGACAAACTCGTTCAATGACATGCACAACTGTAAATCGATGCTGTTCATTGGTTCAAACCCAGCAGAAGCTCACCCAGTAGCGATGCAACACATCTTGATCGCGAAAGAGAAGAACAACTGTAAGATCGTTGTTGCGGATCCTCGTCGTACGCGTACTGCTGCGAAATCAGATCACTACGTTTCTCTTCGTCCAGGTTCTGACGTTGCGTTTATCTGGGGTGTGTTATGGCACGTCTTTGCAAACCAATGGGAAGACAAAGAGTTCATTAAACAACGTGTATTCGGCATGGACGAGATCCGTGAAGAAGTCGCGAAGTGGAACCCAGCAGAAGTTGAACGCGTAACTGGTGTTAGTGAAAAAGACGTATACCACACCGCGAAACTACTTTCTGAAAACCGTCCGGGTTGTATCGTTTGGTGTATGGGTGGTACTCAGCACACGACTGGTAACAACAACACACGCGCTTACTGTGTACTTGAGCTTGCGCTAGGTAACATCGGTAAATCAGGCGGCGGTGCAAACATCTTCCGTGGTCACGATAACGTACAGGGCGCAACTGACCTTGGCGTACTGTCAGACACACTTCCAGGCTACTACGGCTTGTCTGAAGGTTCTTGGCGTCACTGGTCAAAAGTTTGGGATATCGACTTTGACTGGGTGAAAGGCCGTTTCGACGACAACGCATACGGCGGTCAAAAACCAATGAACAGTGCAGGTATTCCTGTATCTCGTTGGGTTGATGGCGTACTTGAAGACAAAGACAAGATTCGCCAGCGCGAAAACATCCGTGCCATGTTCTACTGGGGTCACGCGGTGAACTCTCAGACTCGTGGTCCAGAGATGAAAAAAGCGATGCAGAAGCTGGATATGATGGTTATTGTTGACCCATACCCAACGGTTGCAGCGGTAATGAATGATCGTACCGACGGCGTTTACCTGCTACCAGCAACGACTCAGTTTGAAACCTACGGCAGTGTAACGGCGTCAAACCGTTCTCTACAGTGGCGTGACAAGGTTGTTGATCCTCTATTCGAATCTAAACCTGACCACGAAATCATGTACCTGCTTTCTAAGAAGCTTGGTTTCTCTGATCAGCTGTTCAAAAACATCCGTGTTGAGAACAACCAACCACTGATTGAAGATATTACACGTGAATTCAACAAAGGTATGTGGACAATCGGCTACACAGGCCAAAGCCCTGAGCGTTTGAAAGAACACCAACAGAATTGGCACACATTCCACAAAACGTCTCTAGAAGCAGAAGGCGGTCCAGCAAATGGCGAGACTTACGGTCTACCTTGGCCATGTTGGGGCACACCAGAGATGAAACATCCGGGTACACACATCCTTTACGATACGTCTAAGACGGTTGCTGAAGGTGGTGGTAACTTCCGTACTCGTTTTGGTGTTGAGTTTGAAGGTCAAAGCCTACTGGCAGAAGACAGCTACTCGAAAGGCTGTGAGATCAAAGACGGCTACCCAGAGTTCAGTGACAAACTACTGAAACAACTGGGTTGGTGGGATGATCTAACTGCAGAAGAGAAAGCGGCTGCTGAAGGCAAAAACTGGAAGACTGACGTTTCAGGTGGTATCCAACGTGTGGCAATTAAACACGGCTGTATCCCATTTGGTAATGCGAAAGCACGTGCGATTGTTTGGACATTCCCAGACCGCGTACCACTGCACCGTGAGCCACTTTACACGCCACGTCGTGATCTAGTCGCTGACTACCCAACGTGGGATGACAAGGAAGCAATCTTCCGTGTTCCTACGTTGTACAAATCCATTCAAGACCAAGATAAGTCTGGTGAATACCCGATTATTCTTACGTCTGGTCGTCTGGTTGAGTACGAAGGTGGTGGTGAAGAAACACGTTCAAACCCATGGCTAGCAGAACTTCAACAAGAGATGTTTGTTGAAGTGAACCCGAAAGACGCAAACGACATTGGCTTCAAAGATGGCGATGATGTTTGGGTTGAAGGTGCTGAGAAAGGCCGCATCAAGGTGAAAGCGATGGTTACTCGTCGTGTTAAACCGGGTTTGGCGTTCTTGCCGTTCCACTTCGGTGGTAAGTTCGAAGGCGAAGATTTGCGTTCTAAGTACCCAGAAGGCACTGATCCTTACGTTATTGGCGAAGCAGCCAATACAGCAACCACATATGGTTACGACCCTGTCACCTTGATGCAGGAAACGAAAGTAACCCTTTGTAATATTCGTAAAGCGTAAGGAGTCTTAAAATGGCTAGAATGAAATTTCTTTGTGACACCAAACGTTGTATCGAATGTAACGGTTGTGTCACTGCATGTAAGAATGAAAATGATGATGCTCTGGAATGGGGTATTCAACGTCGCCGCGTTGTCACACTGAACGATGGCGAACCGGGTGAAAACTCTATCTCAGTCGCATGTATGCACTGTACTGATGCCCCTTGTATGGCAGTTTGCCCGGCAGACTGTTTTGAACATACGGAGGACGGCATCGTACTTCACAATAAAGATCTGTGTATCGGTTGTGGTTACTGCTTGTTTGCTTGTCCGTTTGGCGCACCTCAATTTCCTAAACAGGAAGCCTTTGGTGAGCGCGGTAAAATGGACAAATGTACCTTCTGTGCTGGCGGGCCAGAAACAGAGCCAGGTTCTGTGGAAGAACGTCAGAAGTACGGTGCGAACCGTATTGCTGAAGGCAAGCTACCAATGTGTGCTTCTTTATGTTCGACCAAAGCACTACTAGCGGGTGATGCAGAGAAAGTCTCTGATGTATTCCGTCAGCGTGTTGTTGAACGTGGTGCGAAGGGTGCAGGCTGGACAGACGGCAACGACCTTTCTTACGATGCGATGAAGAGCTAGTTAGGAGAGACATATGCTTACAATGTTTAAGCGTCTCTTCCTTGTTGTGCTGCCAATGTTGGCAGCACTAACAATGCTGTCTCCTTTGAGTCATGCATCTGAGACGAACTCATCACAAACTCAATCGAGCTCTGCTGAAAGAGAAATCACACAACTTGCTGGCGCTGATTTTTGGCGACAAGTAAGAAACGGTGAAGAAGGTTACACCACATCTCAATCGGCTGAGCACGGTGTGTTGATCAGTACCCCAGGTCAAACGTGGTACATATTGAAAGAGAAGTGGATGTCACCAGCCGGTGCTGTCGCTATCTTTGGCAGTATTGCTTTCGTTACTCTAATGTACGTTGTGATTGGCCCATTAATGCTGAGTGCGCCAAGAACAGGCCGTAAGATCAAACGTTGGTCTCGACTAGACCGTGCCTTGCACTGGAGTATGGCGTTTACCTTCTTAACACTGGCGTTCAGTGGTTTGATGTTGGTTTACGGTAAGCACTTCTTGAAGCCGTACATTCCAACAGACCTTTGGGGCTTCATCGTTCTATTGGCGAAGCAATACCACAACTACATCGGCCCGATTTTCTATGTGCTGTTGATGGCTGTTCTCATCAAGTGGTGGCGCAAGTCTATTTTCAAGATGGTCGATGTACAGTGGTTCATGAAACTGGGCGGTATGGTTGGGAAACATAAAGGTTCTCATCCATCTGCAGAGTTTTCGAACGCGGGTGAAAAAGCGCTGTTCTGGCTATTGATTGTAATGGGTAGTGTGGCTGCGATCAGTGGCTTGGTTTTAGACTTCCCAATCTTCGGTCAAACGCGTCGTGATATGGAGCTTTCAAACCTAGTCCACATGTTGGCTGCTTTGATCCTTATCTGTGGCTTTGTGTTCCACATCTACATCGGCTTGTTCGGTATGGAAGGGGCACTAGAAGGCATGGTAACAGGCGAAGTTGATGAGACTTGGGCTAAAGAGCACCATGATCTTTGGTACAAAGAAGTGATGGAACAAGAGAAAAACGGCGTTGAACAAAGCGCTAACGCAGCAACAGAGAAAACGGAAGGGGTGAATAAGAATGAACAAACCTCATAAAGGTATTTGGGTCGCTTACATACTAAGCTGCTTTACGCCATTTACTTGTCTTATCTCTGGTGTGATTGCGATTATCTACGCGGGTTATCGTTTAGACAAAGGCGAAGATGGTGAAGTAGTGGATACTCATTACTACGGATTAATTCGCTCTTTCTTCTTGAACCTGACGTTCTTCGTCGTTCTTATCGTAACGGTAGCGACCTCTAACGGGGTGTTAATCGGTGTGAACGATTACTGGTATCAAAACCATATTATCGATGACATCGCTTACTACATTCCGTATGTAGGCATGCTGTTTGGTGGTGTTGCGATTGTGGTCTGGTTTATCCGCATGTATCAAGGTATGCAGCGTTTAAGTCAAAACCTACCGCAAAACCCGACAACAGGCCCCAACTTGTAGTCGAGTATCGGCTCACTAGATAGCGAATTATCTAGCACAATAGTCCTTTTGAAAGCCCAATGATTTCGGTCATTGGGCTTTTTGTTGTGCGCCGAGCA